>JAYVQV010000083.1:0-10858 GCA_043776855.1 Limisphaerales bacterium
TCGCCGACTTTCGGCAGCCATTTGCGCGGAGTGGAAATCTTCGGATCAAACATGGCAGGACCTGCGCCATGCGCGCCGGGTGCGTGCGCCTCAACTTTCAACGCCTCGCGGATGCGGCCTAAAATTTTTTCACGTTCACTCATGTTGGAAACTGTTTCATCATTCTTCATTCTGCCTTCTTCATTTCCCCCGGTTCCGCCACCAGTCTTTGAATGATTCCTGCGCCAGCGGCGGCAGGTCGCGTGACTGCGTCCACGGCTTAACCGGGTCAAGCGGCGTGCGGTGCAGCAAGTTTTGCAGCGGTTGGAACAGGCGCGCCATCTCCATCCCGAATTTCCAAAGCGTCGGACGGTTTGCGCCAAACGCAAACAGGTTGAACGCAATTTTTTCACCAAGCGTTGGCTTTTGTTTCACCGCGTTGCGTCGGTTCTGGAGCAGATGGTGATGCAGGTCAATTTTCACCGGACAGGTTTCCGTGCAAGCACCGCAAAGTGAACTCGCGCTGGAAAGATGTTTCCAATCCTGCAAGCCACGCAGGTGCGGCGTGATAACGGAACCGATGGGCCCGCTGTAGGTCGTGCCGTAGGTGTGTCCGCCGACGTTCTTGAAAATCGGGCAGACGTTCAGGCACGCGCCGCAACGAATGCAATGGAGCGCGTCGCGTTGCTCGGCGTCGGCGAGCAGTTCGGTGCGATGATTGTCGAGCAGCACGACGTGCCATTCCTCCGGGCCGTCCGTCTCACCGGGCTGGCGCGGGCCACCATACATCGTGTTGTAGCACGTCAACGCCTGGCCCGTGCCCATCGTCGCGAGCATCGGCAGAAAGAGCGCAAGGTCTTCCAACTTCGGCAAAACTTTTTCGATGCCGATGAGCGAAATCATCGTCTTGGGCAACGCAGCGGTAAGGCGCGCGTTGCCTTCGTTTTCCGTGATGGAAATCATGCCCGTCTCGGCGATGCAAAAATTCGCGCCGGTGATGCCGATGTCCGCCGTGAGATATTTTTTACGGAGCGCCCGGCGGGCAATCATCGTGAGTTCTTCGGGATCGTTCGTGTCCGCGCTGCCGAGTTCGTGCTGGAACAAGACATTGATCTCGTCACGCGTCAGGTGCATCGAGGGAAACACGATGTGATACGGCGCTTCCTTGCGAAGCTGCACGATGAGTTCGCCCAAATCCGACTCGACGACTTTGAGTCCGGCGTGTTCGAGCGCGTCGTTCAAGTGAATCTCCTCGCTCGTCATCGCCTTGGACTTGATGACGGACTTGGCCTGCTTGTCGGCGACAATCTGCAAAACAATTTCCCGCGCCTGCGCCGCGTTGCTGGCCCAATGCACTTTCGTCCCGCGCGCTTCGAGCTTGGTCGTGAACTCCACGAGATACTGGTCGAGGTGATTGACGGCTTCCCATTTCGTCTCGGCGGCAAGCTGGCGCGCGCCCTGCCAGTCCTGAAACGACGCCTTGCGCTGGTCGCGAACGATCTCGTAATTGCGCAACGCCGTGCGGATGATCTTGCGATGCCGCAAATCCTTGCTCATCACGCTGGCGGCGGATTTGAATTGGGCGGCGAATTTGACCATGCTCGGGAAGTATGAAACGGCGCGCATGAAGTTTCAAGTTTTCGGGCGTTTGAATTTTTTCTGTCATGCGCTTCATTTATCTGGCAATTAACTTGCATGGTTGAAGAACAGCAACATGGATTTGCATTTCAAAAGTGGGTTGTCGAACTGGCCAAACATCTTTACGAAATCAAAAATGGAAAACCACCGGAAGAAATAATCGGATATACCGATGAGTGGGATTTGCCAACATCGCTGAACCCCAATCCAGCCGACGGCCCGGTGTCAATCAAAACGGCGCAATGGAATTCTGGCATCGGATTTGGTGACGCGCGCAGACAATTTCAAATTGACCAAAGATTCACTCTAGTTGTCGGATTTTGGGAGCGAATTGGATCTGGAAAACGGGTGGTGAAATGTGTTCATGTGGTTGTCGAGTCGGCTGCTTGGGCTTCACTTTGGAGGCCGGTTCGATTGGCGGATTTGCAAAGGCTTGATGAACAAATTAAAGACAGAACCCTTCATTATCGCGAAGCGCGACGGCTGGCGAAAGCCACGGTTCTTGCATCGCCATTTACTGATTCCATTTTTCGAGCGAACCGAAAGATTGATTCAAAGGATCAGCGAAGACTGCAATGCTCACTGACTCAAAAAAACTTTCTGGATCATCTGGCACCGAATGTCAGCGATGATAAAGAAGACGAGCCGATGCTTTGGGGACACGCCGTCCCGCCCTTGTTGCCCGGACGCCCACGTTTCGGCGCGGCTTAATTTGGCAAACCGCCACTGGATTGTTTGAACGGACAAAACATTTGGGAATTTGCATTTCCGCAAGAGACGTTTTGGAAATGCTCAACGCGCCGACGCCCTTTGCCAGACGACGAATCTGACCACGACCCTCTTCGCTATTAAACCAGTTAACCAATCCCTCACAATTCACATCATTCGTGGGCGTCAAAATATGAATCCAATCGTCTGCCTGTGCGTCCATTCCGCTGGGAATCAAAGCTGTGCGTCCATAACAACCAGCTCCAACACGCACGAAAAGAATCTCACCGCTCCGAACCAGCGACTTTTCACAAAATGCGTCGCCGTCACGATTGATGTAACCGCAATTTTCGTTCAATCTCAACCCGCCTTCGGGCGAAAGATTTTTTGCGCGAAGCAACAAAACGCGGTCGCCGCTTGGCGAGTTAAGCAAGTTGCGTTGCTTGCCATACAACGCAAATCCCGTGCGAAGCTGAAACACATCGCCGAGTCTCACGCCGTCAGAAGAGGCCGTCTGCGTGCCTGAATGTTGAGCTTCTGGCCGCCAGTCCGCTTCATCAGCCAAAATTACATTTCGCCAGCGTTTCTCTTCCGTCTGCCAATCAGCCAAATTCATTGGCCGCAGCGTGCTGACATCATCGCAAACAAACAGCGCGGTGGGTTCGCGATAAGGCTGATGCGACAGCGGGAGTTTTTGCGCGATAAGAATGTTCGTCTTGGCTGCAGTCTTGTTGAAGATGCCGCGCGGCAAACTTACAATAGCTTCAATGTGCGTCCGGCAAAGCAGCCAGTCGCGAACATACTTGAATGGCCGGTTGCTCAACGGCCCGTCTGGCAAAATGATGGCAATGCGTCCCCGCGTTTTGACCAGCTTCAAAAACAGTTCCAAAAATAAAACTTCCAAACACTGCGATGGCCGGCCAAACCCCAGATCGAAGCCTTGCAGAATTTGCGGACGCTTTTCCAAGTTCGCCTGGGCGCTAAAGGGTGGATTGCCAATCGCCAAATCAAATGTCCCCCAAAGCCGAAGCAAATCGGTCAGGGCATCGCCCGCAATAAAATTACCGTCGTCCAAAAGCGGGCGAACAACTTCGCCATATTGCGAATCAATCTCACAGCCAAAAATTTCACTGCCTTGCGGTGCGCTGCGGACAAAAACTCCGTCACCGCAACTTGGATCAATCGCCTTCTGATCGCTGCGGACACCCGCCAGTCGAAACATACATTGAGCAACGATTTCTGGTGTAAAAAATTGTCCAATCACGCCATCAAAGTACAAGACCAGGTACAATAATCAAGCCCACCAAATTTGCTTTTCCTTTTGCTGACAAAATTATTTCTGGTTCAACACTTCCGCGAGGTGAATTGTTTTCAGCGCACTGCCTTGGCGCGAAAGCAAACCCTGAATGTGCATCAGGCAACTGGAGTCGTTCGAGACGATGTATTCGGCCTTGGTCTCCGTAGCGGACGTGCATTTCACTTCGCCCATCGCGGTGGAAATCATCGGAAACTTCGTGGCGAACGTGCCGCCGAAACCGCAGCAGGTTTCCGCTTCACCCATCTCGACAAGTTCGAGTCCGGTCACTTTGCCGAGCAAGGCGCGCGGAGATTTTTTTAAGCCAAGTTCGCGCAGGCCGTGGCAGCCGTCGTGGAACGTGACCTTGTGCGGAAATGTCGCGCCGAGATCGGTGACGCCAAGTTTGCTGACGAGGAAATCGGAAAATTCCCAGGTGCGCGCGGAGATTTGTTTGGCGAGCGCGGCCTGCGGCGTATTCTCGAAAAGCTGCGGATAAAAAACTTTTAGCATCGCGCCGCATGAACCTGAACCGATGACGATGGCTTCGGCGTCCGCAAGCTGCGGCAAAACTTTGGCGGCGACGGTGCGCGCCTCGTCCCAATAGCCGGAGTTGAATGGCGGCTGGCCGCAGCAGGTGATTTGGTCGGGGAACACAACTTTGTGGCCGAGCCGTTCCAAAATCTCGACCATGCTGATGCCCGCGCGCGGAAACAGCGCGTCCACGAAACAGGGGATGAAAAGTGTTACGGTCATGCGTTGCAAGTGCGCGGTATTTTTCACGCCCGCCGCGCTGGTGTCACTGAAAAAAGTGCGGGATGTTGACTTAAATAAGCTTGTCCTCTGAATGAAGCAGCCGGGGCGACGCAAACGATCAGTCGCAACTGGACGAATTTTTTACTTTAGAATCCATCCGCCCCCCACCACGAGATCATCCTGATAAAATACCGCCGCCTGCCCGGGAGTAATCGCGCGTTGGGGCGTATGAAGTTTTACCTTCACACGGTTCTCACCGTCCGGCGAAATCGTCGCCGCGCAGCCGGGATGGTTGTAACGAATCTTCGCCATCACTTCGAGCGGCTCGGTGAGCTTTTCAAACGGATGCCAGTTGCAGCGGTCGGCGATGAATTCATCGCGGTCGAGCGCCGAGTCATCGCCGACCATTACGCGATTGGTTTCCGCGTCAAGCGCCACGACATAAACCGGCTTGCTCGTGGTGATGCCCAGACCTTTGCGCTGGCCGATGGTGTAAAATTCAATGCCATCGTGATGGCCGAGAACGTGGCCGTGCAAATCCACAATCTCGCCGCGATGCTTCTGTGCAAGGCCGGCGGATTGGAGAAAGCTGCCGTAATCCTTGTCCGGCACGAAACAGATTTCCATGCTCTCCTCCTTGTCAGCCGTCTTGAGGTTGCAATGCCGCGCCACCTCGCGCGTGTCGCTCTTGGTTTTTTCGCCGAGCGGGAACAAGGTGCGCGCGAGCTGATCCTGTCGCAGTGAGAACAGGAAATAACTTTGATCCTTGCGCAAATCGCGTCCGCGCTTGAGCAGAAAACGTGAGCCGTCCACGCTCTTTTCAATTCCCGCAAAATGCCCGGTGGCGATGAAATCCGCGCCGAGTTGATCCGCGCGGTCAATGAGGCGGCCAAACTTCAAGTTCTGATTGCACATCACGCACGGGTTCGGCGTGCGACCAGCCTTGTATTCATCCGCGAAGTATTGGATGACGTGCTTCTGGAAATCCGCCGATTCATCCACGAGATAATACGGGATGCCCAGCGAGTGCGAAACCGCGCGGGCATCGGTGACAGCCTGCGGCCCGCAGCATTTGTCCTCGGCGCGATTCACACAATCCTGCGGCCAGAGCTTGAGCGTGATGCCGATGACATCGTAGCCCTGCTCGATGAGCAAGGCAGCGGTAGCGGAGGAATCAACTCCTCCGCTCATGCCACAGACGACGCGCTGACGCTTTTGCAAATTCACAGCGGAACATTATATGATGAAAGCGCGGCGTGTAAAATGGTTTGCGAAGCACAACTTGATTTACCGCTCCAGTCAAAGTAATTTTCAGCCATGCAATACAATGTTGTCATGGTGGAATCCGAGGAAGGGTTTGCCGTTTCCTGTCCGGCGTTGCCGGGCTGCCACAGCCAAGGCAAGACCCATGACGAAGCACTCGCCAACATCCGCGAAGCTATCCAACTCTGGCTCGAAGTCGCCGAAGAAGACGCGCAACGCGAGGCGCAGGCCGAAGGTGTTCGTTTCACGCGCGAACTCGTCACCGTTTAATCGTGCCAAAACTTCCGGGCATCAGCCAGCGCGACGCCGTGCGCGTTTTTGAAAAACTCGGCTACCACATCGCGCGGCAAAGCGGTCACATCGTGATGACCAACGGCAAACAACGGCTCATCATTCCGCGCCACAATCCAATCAATGCCATCACGATGGGTTCGATTGCCAAAAGTGTCGGCCTGACGCCGGATGAATTCCGCAAGCTGCTCTGATTTCTCCTCCGCTCATGCCGCAGACCACGCGCTGACGCTTTTGCAAATTCACAGCGGAACATTATATGATGAAAGCGCGGCGTGTAAAATGGTTTGAAAGCATGAAAATTAATCACCAAATCAGTTTCTCTGGCATTCGTCTATTGAATTAATTTGAGTGACTGTGTTGCAATCTGACTTAAAACGGCGTTGGTCGAATTCGATGCTTCGACGAGAACCGGAATTGCTGCTTGCGCTTTTCTACCGCAGTTTCCCAATGCCATTGCAAACTGAGTCTCGCAAGCAATATGATTCATGTCGGCGGGTTCATCCAACAACCTCTTCATGTTTTTAATCATGCTCGGGATTGCCGATTGCGTATCGCTTCCGAAATGGCCTAACGCCAGCGCACACGAGGCTGCAACCGTATAATTCGTTTCATCCATTGATTCTTGCATACAATTTAGCAGTGCCGGAACAGAAACATCAGGTTCAAGTTTTAACGCATTAAGCAATCCTGCTGCTCGCCAGCGAGTATTAACTCGAAACAATGTGTTGGTGTTGTCGTAAGTCAAATTATTGATGGCAATGGGAAAAGATGCTTTTGCTTCTTCTGAAGTAATTTTGCCGGCACAAATTACATTCGCAAGATTAGCGGCTGCATTATCTCTGACGAAAAAACTTTTATTTGTGAGTGCGCTTAACAATTCGGGCAAAGCGTCGCGACCAATTCCCGCCAGAGCACCGGGAACGTAACCCGGATTCTGTTCCAACAATTTTGTTAGCTTTGGAATGGCAGGTTTTCCAGCAGAACCGAGCGCGTCAAAAGCCAACGTCGCCTGACTGTAAAAGTTGTCTTTTGATTTTTTGTCGGCGAGGTCGGCTATTAAAAACGGCAAAGTCTTCGCACCCATTTGACGAACGGCTTCACCAGCTTTGGCGCGTTTGTCTGGCGGCTGATTATAATCAATGTCCAAAAGCCACTCTGAAAGTCGTCGGCCCTGATAACTTGGCTCACTCGGAAAATAATTATTTTTGACGGTTATCGTGCTAACTCCGGCAACCAAAAAAATTCCAACTCCGACTGCTGTTTTCATTTTTGTCCAAGCCATAATTTTCAATGCTCCTTTGATGAGGGTTAAGGTTGAAGCCGAAGCCGTCGCGCCTTTGGCAATCGCCACGACGGAAATTATTTTCGCCAAACTAACCGGTGCGGCGTGAACGGAATTGGCAGAAATCATTCCGGCAATAATTGCCGTCGTAGAACCCACGCCGCGTTTGCTGAAAAATTTCCGCAGCTTTTCCAGCGCCCGGCCCACGCGCATCTTGGCTGCCGCCTCGCCCGCGCCCAGCGCCGTGCCGACTTCGGAAAAACTTTTGCCCTCAAAAAACCGCAGCACCAGCGCGTCGTGATCTTTCTGGCCGAGCTTTTCCATCGCGCCGTCGAGCAGCGGGGAGATTTCATTCCAGGTTTCGGCGGGCGTTTCATTTGCAGGCTGGAAGCCCGCGCTACTTTCGATTTGCGATTGCATGAAAGCCTCCTGTTCACGTTGTTGTCGGCGACGCTGAATCGTCAGCGCGTTCGCACTCGCGTAACGCGCCGTGCGGCAAAGCCAGCCGCTCAAAATAATTTTGTCGCCCAGCGAATCCGCCTTGCGCGCGAGAATGATGAAGACTGCCTGCGTGATTTCCGCCGCCAAATGGTCGTCGCGCACCTGCCGCAGCGCGACGGAATGAACCAGGTTGATGTGGCGCGACACGAGTTCGGCAAACGCCGCCTCGGAATTCTCCCGGGCATACTCGCGCAGCAACGTCAGGTCATCATTCATCATCTACAGATATATTTACGCCGACGCGGAAAGGTAACAGAATTTTTTTGAGCAGGCCGTAAAATTGAAACCGTCCGCCTGACCGATGGGCGAAGGCGGGCGCGGCAGCGTCTTGGACTGTCCATCCTCCGCAGTAGCCCTGCTACGGAGGACGGACGCCAGCCCTCTGGCGCTTTAGTATCGCCAGCCACACTGGATGATAAGCGGTTCCGATGCATCGGAACCGCAGTCCAAAACCTTGCGGAGATAAACAGCCCGCAGAAAACCTTGAAGCCGCCTGGTCACATGGACGACTTCAGGCCGGCCAGCCCGCGAGTTCCGCGCCCAACCGTTCCACTGGCAGGCCGACGACGTTGCTGAAGGAGCCGGAGATTTCCGCGATGATGAGTTCGCCGCGTTCCTGAATGGCGTAAGCCCCGGCCTTGTCGAGCGGGTTAATTTTCGAGAGGTAGTTTTTTATCTGCGCGCGGGTGAGTGGATGAAACAACACGTCGGTGCTGACGGCAAAAATCTTTTCCTGATGCCGCCGCAGATGGATCAGGCTCACGCCAGTGACGACTTGGTGCGTCTGACCCTGCAACTGCCACAGCATCCGTTCCGCATCGGCAAGATGACGCGGCTTGCCAAAAATTTTACCGCCAAAAAAGACCAGCGTGTCGGCGCCGAGAACCAGCGCGTCCGGATTTTTTTTTGCGACCGCACGCGCCTTGCGGTGGGCGTTAAGCTGGCAGACTTCCAGCGGCGTGAGATGACTGTGGCTCACCTCCGTAGCATCGCTGGCAATGACAGTGAACTTCACCGGCAGCAGCGAGAGCAGTTCCGCGCGGCGGGGCGAGGTCGAGGCCAAGATGAACGGCGGCAAGGTCACGGTGTCATTCTAGCGCAAGCGGGATTCCTGTCGAGTGGTTGAAATGGCCGGTAGTGTTCTGATTTGGCTTCGGAGCGCGGCTCTGTGAGCCGCAGCAGTTCCAGATTTCCGAACGTCACCGTTTATTCGCAACGGTTCGGTTTGGGCGTGGCCGCTGCGGGTCATAGACCCGCGCTCCGTTTCTGAATTAAGGCAGCACCAAATGACCGTCAATTCATAACTTGAAACCTGAAACTTGAAACCTGAAACTCCATTCATGGACAGCGGACGCAACTTGCAAAACATCGCGCTCATCGGCTTCATGGGCGCGGGCAAAACGTCCGTCGGCAAACTCGTTGCCGAACATCTGCGCTTTGAATTTCTCGACACGGATGAACTCATCCAATCCATGACCGGCCGCACCATCGCGGACATTTTTGCGAAGGACGGCGAAGCGGCGTTCCGCGAACTGGAGCAGCGCACCGTGAACGAGCTTTCGCGCCGCACCCAGACCGTCATCTCCACCGGCGGCGGCTTGCCCGCGTTCGGCGATAATCTGGAACGGCTGAAACAATTTTCCCTCACGGTCTGTCTGTGGGCATCGCCGGAAAAAATTTGGGAACGCGTGCGGCATCAGTCGCATCGTCCCCTGCTCCACGGGCCGGAGCCGCAGAAAAAAATCCAGGAGCTGCTCGCCGCCCGCGCGCCGTTTTACAAGCAGGCGGACGTGCTCATGAACACGGATTTGCGTTCGCTGCGCGAGGTCGCCCAGCAGATCGCCTTGCAGTTCAAGCTCGCCACGCGACCAAAAAAATGAAGTCTGCCATCCGCCAGCGCGCGTTGGAACTCGGCTTTGACGACTGCCGCTTCACGACTGCCAGCGCCCCGGCCAGCGCGGAAAAATTTCAGGACTGGCTCGCGCAAAAAAATCACGGCGAGATGCAATGGCTGGAACGCAACGCCGAGAAGCGCGTAGAGCCGCAGCGCGTTTTGCCGGGCGCGAAGAGCGTCATCATGCTGGCGGCGAGTTATTCAACCTCTCGTAGCAGCCGACGTGAGGAGGCTCTCACTAAAAATTCGGGTCTTGAAGCGAGCCTCCTCACGTCGGCTGCTACAAATGGAGTGATCGCCCGCTACGCGCAGTTTGCTGATTACCACGATGTGCTTGGTGAAAAACTGAAGGCGTTGACGCAGTTCGTGGACGAACTTGGCAACGCCAACTCCCGCTCGCTTTGGTATGTGGACACCGGGCCGATTCTGGAGCGCGACTTTGCCCAACGTGCCGGGCTGGGTTTCGTGGGCAAGCACACGAATCTCATCAGCCGCAAACTCGGCAACTGGATTTTTCTTTCCGAGATTTTGACGACGCTGGAAATCGAGCCGGCCGCGCCGGAGAAAAATCATTGCGGCAACTGCACCCGCTGCATCACCGCCTGCCCGACAAACGCCATCACCGCGCCGTTCCAACTTGATGCGCGGAAATGTATTTCCTACCTGACGATTGAATTGAAAGGTTCCATCCCGGTTGAATTCCGCCGCGCCATCGGCAACCGCATCTACGGCTGCGATGACTGTCTCGCGGTATGTCCCTGGAATAAATTTGCGCGTGAAGGCAACTTGATGAAGCCGCACGCGCGCGAAGATTTGCAATCGCCAGATTTGGTGGAACTGCTCTCGCTCGACGACGCGCAGTTCAAGTCGCGGTTCAAGAATTCCCCCATCTTGCGAACGAAGCGGCGCGGTTTTTTGCGTAACATCTGCGTGGCGCTGGGAAATGTTGGGGATGAATCAGCGTTGCCGGCATTGGAGAAAGCGGTCAGTGACCATGAGCCACTCATTGCCGAACACGCGCGCTGGGCGCTGGAAGAAATTAATTCGCGAAGGCAATAGTGGGACAGGCGTCTCGCCTGTCTAGTTGGTATCGCAGATTTTAGAGCACATCAAACAAAGCCGTGGCCGTTTTTTCAGCGGGCCAAGAATTGCCGCGAGGTTTTGGACTGCGCCAGTCCTCTGGCGCTTTGGCATCTTCAACCTTGCGTGCCAAAAGCGGCAGAGGACTGCCGCAGTCCAAGACGCTGCC
>JAYVQV010000084.1:0-2776 GCA_043776855.1 Limisphaerales bacterium
CCTCGAGCAAGGCGCCCGTGTCGCGGAAAATCTGGAGAGCTTCGTCTTTTGTCATCGGCGGATTGTTGTTCGTCCCCAGCCTTCAGCAAAGCGAAAAATTTCCTTGTGCGCTCACCTGATCCCGGCAAGGTCGAATTTGCTGGTTGTTTATTCTGTCGGCGGGCTTTAAGAATCTTTCATGGGCAACACCGCTTTGATTCGCATAAACCGCCGCGCCGGCATCTTAATTGTGGTGATGCTGTTGACGTCACTCGCCTCCTTTGTCGCCGGGATTTTTCGACCGTTCACTTCGGTGACCAAACTGTGGCTGTTTGAAAACCAGATCTCTGTGTTTCAAGGACTGGTCACACTGTGGCGCAGCAGCGAATTGTTTTTGTTTCTGATTTTGTTCGTTTTCACCGTCTCTTTTCCCCTGGTGAAAATCACCTCGTTGCTTTTGCTCTGGCTGCGCCCGGGCCTGCCGCCGGACCGCGCCTTGAAAATGTTCGGGTTTGTGTCGCATCTCGGCAAGTGGTCCATGCTGGACGTGTTTGTGGTGGCCATTCTGGTCTTGACCGTTCGTTCCGGCGGCATCGCCAGCATCAAGGTGCAGGACGGCTTTTTTCTTTTCTTTTTTTCGGTCATGCTCACGCAGTTCGCTACAATGTGGACCGGCAAAGTGGCCCGGCATCTGGAAGCGAAGCCCGGCTAAACTTTTCCGTCCTCTCCCGGTTTCGCCCATGCCCAAGTGGATTAAAACCCTCATCGCGATCCTGCTGCTGCCGGTTTGCTTCGGCGCGGCCTCGGCCTTGTGGCTGGTGATTCAACACAGTGGCAGCGCGGACACGACGTGGGTGCCGCTGCTCGCGGGCGCGGCGTGCTGGCTCATGGTTTTTTTCATCCTGCCCAAGCCGATGTGGATTTATGTCTTCGGCCACGAGCTGACGCACGCTGTGTGGACGTGGCTTTTTTGGGGACGGGTAAAAAAAATGAAGGTCACCTCCACCGGCGGACACGTCATCATTTCCAAAACCAACTTTCTCATCGCGCTCGCTCCGTATTTTTTTCCGTTGTATGCCGTGTTGGTCGTGGGTGTCTTCGCACTTGGACATCTGATCTGGGATTGGAAAAGCGCGCTCCCATTTTTCCATCTGCTGCTCGGCGCGGCGTATGCGTTTCATGTGACGCTCACCTGGCATGTGTTGCAAACCCGCCAGACGGACATCACCGACCAGGGCTACGTTTTTTCGGCGGTGATTATTTTTCTCGGCAACGCCACGGTTTTGCTGCTCGGCATTCCGTTGCTGGCGTCGAAAGTGAGCGTGTTTGCCGCGCTGGGCTGGTGGTTTGAAGGCATCGGCCAGTGCTTTCACCGGCTGGGCCGATGGATTTAACATCGTTCGGTGAATAATTCAGCCTTGAATTACGCCCGCGCTTCAGGCGAAATGCCCGAGCACGGATTTTTCTGACGCTATGGATTTAGGCGACATTTTATCAAACGAGCAAATTATCACGGATTTGCAGGCGGCCGACCGCTGGCAGGCCATCGAAGAGTTGATCAACAACCTGGTGACCACCGGCAAGATCAAGCCCGAGAACAAGGCCGCCATCGCCGCCGTGGTGAAGAAGCGCGAAACCTCCATGAGCACCGGCATTGGTTTCGGCATCGGCATTCCGCACGCCTCGACCGATCTGATGACCGAGGTCGTCGGCGCGCTGGGCCGCTCGAAGAAAGGTGTCAACTTCGATTCGCTCGACAACCAGCCCGTCAATCTCGTCATGCTTTTCCTTGTTCCCCAGGGTCAGTTTCAGAAACATCTTCACACGCTCGCCAACATTGCCAAACTTCTCCACAAAGCCGAATTTCGTCAGGCGCTCGAACACGCGCCCGACGGCGAGGCCATGCTCAAGATCATCCGCGAGCACGGGAAGAAGTGAAGTGGCACAGGCGTCTCGCCTGTGAGTTTCTGGCCGGCTTGTCCGCAGAAAAATCCGTGTCCATCCGTGGTTAAATAATTTCCATGTTGCCGCACAAAAAAATCGAATCCCTTTTGCAGCAGGCCGTCCGCATGGTTTTGCCGGAGGCCGATGTCTCCACCGTGCTCGTCCGCCCGTGCGACGCCAAGTTCGGCGATTACCAGAGCAACGCGCTCATGTCGCTCGCCAAGGTGCGGAAACTGAATCCCCGCCAGCTCGCCACCGATGTGCTGGCCTTGCTCGACGTTTCCGACCTGTGCGAGAAAGTTGAAGTCGCCGGCGCGGGCTTCCTAAACTTCCGCCTCCTGCCCGCCGCGCTCGCGCAAACCATCAACGCCGCCGCGCGGGGCGAGCATTTGTTTTTCGCCAAGGCCGCCACGCCGCGCACGATTGTCATTGATTTCAGTTCGCCGAACGTCGCCAAGCCCATGCACGTCGGGCACATTCGCTCCACCGGCATTGGCGATGCGCTTCAGCGCACGCTGCGGCTGCTCGGTCATCGGGTCATCTCGGACAATCACATCGGCGACTGGGGCACGCAGTTCGGCAAACTGCTCCTCGGCTGGAAACAAATCCTCGACCGCCCCGCCTTGGAGCTCGACCCGATTGGCGAAATGGAACGGCTATACAAAGCCATCAACGCCGACTGCGACGCCAATCCCGCGCGCCTCGAAGAAGCCAAGTCCGAACTCGTGAAACTCCAGGCCGGCGACGCCGAGAACATCGCCATCTGGAAAGAAATGATCGCGCTGTCGCAAAAACAGTTCGACACGATTTACGGACGGCTCGGCGTGAAGTTCGATCAGGCGCTCGGCGAAAG
>JAYVQV010000085.1:0-2762 GCA_043776855.1 Limisphaerales bacterium
CGCCGTGCTGCTGCGCTACTTCGAGAACAAGCCGCTCGGCGAGGTTGGCGCGGCGTTGGGCGTGAGCGAAGACGCCGCGCGCGTGCGCGTGAATCGCGCCCTCGAAAAACTTCGCGCGTTGCTCACCAAGCAAGGCGTGACGCTGGGCGCAACGGCGATTGCGGGAACCGTTGCTACTAATGCCGTGACTGCTGCGCCTGCAACTTTAATCTCAACCATCACCACCGCCGCTTTTACCGGAACCACTTTAACCCTGACCACTATTGCCATGACTACCTTCCAAAAAATTGCCGTAACCGCCGCGTTGACCGTGACCATCGGTGCGGGCCTCTACGAAGCCAAACAAGCCAGCGCCGCGCGCACTGAAAACCAAAAGCTCCAAACGCAACAAGCGCCGATGCTGGAACAACTCTCGAAATTGCAAAATGATTTCTCCAACGCGACGAACATGATTGCGGGATTAAGAAATGAATACGCAAAGAATCAAAAGGATAATTCCGAGTTGTTGAGATTGAGGAATGAAATAACGATGTTGAAAAATGAAACGCTTCCCAATCAAGGGTTGGCAAATATTCTTTCCTCTGAAGCCAGCGTTGCCGCAAAAAACGAGAAAGTCGCTGAACATCTGGGACAAGAATTAGGGATGGCAGTCGTGCGTGGTGAAGCTGGCGCGTTTGATAAATTGTTAAACGAAACCAAGTCAGAACATCAAAACTTCAAAACCAATAACGTTGGATTGAATGACGAGCAACGGGGCGAGCTTTCGAGGCGGACATTCCAACCGTTGAATGAAGCGTTTAAGATCATTGGGGATGCCGCTGCACAGGGAAACCATTACGCTCAAGATGCGCTGGTTCACGCCTTGCAAGAGCAAGAATTGAAAGGCTCGGCTGCAAACTCATTGAGTTTTTTGGCGGACAAAGAAGACCTTGGAGCTTTAGAAATCTTAACCCATCCTGACAAATATGGACTTTTACTTTCCAGCACTATTACCCCGTTGCAAGCTGCCGCAGATCACGGAAATAAAACAGCGATAGATGCCTTGGCTACCGTTGCCAACGACAAGAAACAACAGCCACTGTGGTATATGACTGCCGGAAGTTTGACCGGTGCGGCAATCGCTGGCAATCAAGTCGCCGTTGACGCTTTAGGCAACATTGCCACGAGCACCAACATCATAATTCGGGGCGCAGCAATCCAAGGCTTGAAAGCGGCTGCGGCTAATCAAAACAGCAAAGCCGCTCAAGCGTTGAGCGGACTGAATGCCCAATGATCAATGTTCTTCCCCAAAAAAAATACTTCCAAATAATCCGTCCGCTTTCGTAACTCTTGCAATCGGGCGGCGTCTGATTCAGCCTGTTGCCTATGAAAATATCCGGACGCTTCTTTGCCATGAGTATTGCCATCGCCAGTTTGATCACGACCACCGCGTTGGCTGCGGATTCCATCTACGACATCCCGCTGAAGGACATTGACGGCAAGGACACCACGCTCGCCACTTACAAAGGACAGGTGCTGCTCGTCGTCAACGTCGCGTCCAAGTGCGGCTTCACCCCGCAATACGCCGGCCTGGAGGCGCTCAATAAAAAATATGGTTTCCAAGGTTTGACCGTGTGCGGCTTTCCGTGCAACCAGTTTCTCTCGCAAGAACCCGGCACGGCGGCGGAGATCAAAGAATTCTGCACCTCCAAATACAACGTCACGTTCCCCATGTTTGACAAGCTGGACGTGAACGGTGACAAACGGCATCCGCTCTACACCGCGCTGGCCGGAACGAACTCGGCTTTCGCCGGGAACATCAAGTGGAACTTCACCAAGTTTCTCATCGGTCGTGATGGCAAGATTTTGAAACGCTTCGGCTCCACCACCAAGCCGGATTCAGAAGAAGTCACCAAAGCCATCGAAGCCGCGCTCGCGGAAAAATAATTTTCGCCATGCGCCGCTGCATTTTTCTCTCGCTGCTGTTCGCCGGTGTTCTCAGCGCGTCCGCCGCCGATAAAAAAATCCGCGTGCTCATCCTCGACGGTTTTAGCAACCACGACTGGCAGCAGACGACGGAACTCGTCCAAGGCATCCTCGCGCAAACAAATCTTTTCGCCGTCACCGTCAGCACTGCGCCACAAACGACGAACCGCGAGGACTGGGCGGCGTGGCATCCGCCGTTTAGCCGCAACGATGTCATCATTCAAACCTGCAACGACATCAGCCACGGCCCGAAATGGCCGGCGCCGGTGAAAAAAGATTTCACGGACTTCGTGAGCAACGGTGGTGGCGTTTATATTTATCACTCGGCGGAGAATGCGTTCGTTGGCTGGAAAGAATACGAGCAGATGGTCGCGCTTTGCTGGCGCAAGGCGGATTACGGCACGGCTATCCGCGTAAATGAGGACGGCTCGCTCGTGCGGATTCCGCCGGGCGAAGGCGGCAACACCAGTCACGGCAAACGCGGCGATGTGCTGGTGACGCGCCTCGGCGACGACCCGATTCACGCCGGGATGCCGCGCCAGTGGCTCTCGCCGGACATGGAAGTTTATTTCTATGCGCGCGGCCCGGCGGAGAATGTTTCCGTGCTCGCCTACGCGCGCGATTCCAAGCCGGGGCAAGGGCTGTTGTGGCCGGTGGAATGGACGACCGTTTATGGTCAGGGCCGCGTGTATGTCTCCACCTACGGCCACGTCTGGCGCGGCGACACGAATCCGCCGGCCATGCGTTGCGTGGCGGTGCAGACAATTCTTCCGCGCGCCGTGCAATGGCTCGCCAAG
>JAYVQV010000086.1:0-10773 GCA_043776855.1 Limisphaerales bacterium
CGCGCACAGCAGCGTCTGGTATGGCGCGGTGCTGCGCGGCGACATCAACCGCATCGTCGTCGGCCACCACACGAACGTGCAGGACAACGCCGTGCTGCACCTCGCGGACAAGTTCGCGTGCGAACTTGGCAACTGGGTGACGGTCGGCCACAGCGCGGTCGTCCACGCGTGCAAGGTTGGTGACGAATGTCTCGTCGGCATGGGCGCGGTGATTCTCGACGGCGCAATTATCGGCAAGCAATCCATCATCGGGGCGAAGGCGCTCGTGACGGGCGGCACAAAAATTCCGCCCGGCTCGCTTGTCCTTGGCGCGCCCGCGAAAGTCGTCCGCAAACTGACCAAGGAGGAGCGCGCCGGATTGAAATGGTGGGCGCAGAAGTATGTGGACAACGGTGCGTATTGTTTGAAGCACGGCATCGGCGTCGGCGCGGCGCAATAATTTTTCACTAAAAAAATGACGGGCCGATTCAACAGCTTTCAGCGGACGATGCTTCACTGGAATGACCTGCATCCCTACAACGCGGTGATGGTGGTCCGGATTTCAGCGCCGTTGGACCGGGTGCGTTTGGAAAAAGTCGTCAACGCCACGCTGGCGGCCCACGGACTCACTCATCTGACTTTGAACCGGCGCGCGGGAACTTTTCATTACGCCGGCGGCTCCGTGACCTGCGAAATCAAAACTGCCGCCGCCGGAGAAAACCCGGACGCCGCGCTCGGCGCGGAAATCGAAGCGCAGTTGAACCTGGCCTTTGTTCCAGGCGAACGTTTCCATCCGTTCCGTTTTTTTGTCGTGCCGGAGCCGGCGGGTTTTTTACTGGGCGTCGTTTATTTCCACGCCATCGCCGACGCGGAGGCCGTGCTGCTGGTGACCCGGCAAATCGTGGAAATGTTTTTGAGCGGAGCGGACGCAGCGGCTTTCCCGCCGCTGAACTTTCAACCGGCGCGCCGAGAAGGGTTGATCGGGCGGATGTTTGGGCTGGCGAAAATTCTGGCCGCGCTGCCCGCGCAAATCACCGCGCTGCGGAGTTCGCGCCGGTTGTTTTGCCGCGACGCGGGGGATTGGAGCAACCGGTTCACATTTTTCACGCTCCCGCCGGAAACTTTCGCCGCGCTGCTCCGGACGGCGAAGGACTGGAACGTGACGGTGAACGACCTGTTGCTCGCGCTGCTGCTCAAAAGTTTTTCCCGTCTGCAACCGGAGCGCCTGCGTTCGCCGCGCCGCCGGAACATTTCCATCGGCGGCGTGGTCAATCTGCGGAAAGATTTTGGTTTGGACGGCCAGCGGATTTTTTGTCCGTTGCTCGGTTCGTTCACGGTCACGCACGCGCTGGCCGAAGGCATCAGCCTGCGGGCGCTGGCCGCAGACATCCGCCGCCAGACGCGCGCCATCAAGCAGGGCCGGTTGTATCTGGGATCGGCGCTGACGCAGGCCTTTGGCCGGTTCCTGTTCGCGCGGTTCTCGCCCACGCGGCAGGAAAACTTTTACCAAAAAAATTATCCATTGTGGGGCGGCCTCACGAACGTGAACCTCAATTCCCTGTGGCCGGTGACGTCCGGTGAAAAACCGGCGGCTGGCTTTAGCGCTGTTTCCACGGGGCCAGCCGTGCCGCTGGTCTGCGCGGTCACGACGGCGGGGGATCGCGTGAACGTGGCGATCACCTGGCGTCCGGCATTTTTTTCGGAGCCGGAGATCGCACAGATAAAAAAAGATTTCCTAGAACTGCTGGCGCAGTTGCCAGTCGTCCCGGGTGAAACTGCGCGCGGCTGAACCGGAACGATGCCGTTGACTTGGGGAGCGCGCCCGCCTCGGGCGTAGCGGGTCGCGCCCTCGCGACCCGCCCGGGCGGACGAAAACCAAACTCCATTCGGTTGGCCTTCGTGCGTTCGAGTTCGGCGCGAGGGCGCGCCGAACTACAGCCGAGGCGGCTGTGCTCCCCATTTTCCGACGGCATGGATTCGGTTTAGAGCGTTTTTGAAGCATCCACTCCTCCTCGTCCTCGCAACCACCGAAAAATCGAGGACGAGGACGAGCACGAGGAGGAGGACGAATCCAAAACCAACATTTTCAGACCAGCTCGGAAATTTTTGGCTGGCAATCCGGCGGGCGGCGGCAAAAATCCTTCCAGCATAAAACAAAAATGAATTCACCCCTAGCAGGCAAAATCGCTTTCGTCACTGGCGGCGCACGCGGCATCGGCCGCGCCGTGGCGTTGAAGCTCGCCCGCGCGGGCTGCGATGTGGCCATCGCCTATCACAACAGCCACGAAGAAGCCGAGTCCGTTTGCAAAACGATTCAGGGTCTTGGCCGCCGCGCCCTCGCGGTGCAGGCGGATGTGAGCGATCCGGCCAGCGTGGCCGAGGCGTTCGGCGAGTTCCGCAAACAGTTCGACCGCGTGGACATCGTCATCAGCAACGCCGCCATCGGCGTGCTCAAGCCGGCGATGGAACTCACCCTGAAACATTTTCGCCGCTGCATGGAGACCAATGCGCTGGCGCTGAATTCCCTCGCGCAAAATGCCGTGCCGCTCATGCCGGAGGGCGGCTGCATCATCGGCATGTCCAGCCTCGGTTCGGTGCGCGCCATTCCGCATTACAGTTTCATCGGCGCGTCGAAGGCGGCGCTCGAATCGCTCGCTCGCGGGCTGGCGCAGGAACTCGGCCACACCAAAAAAATCCGCGTCAACATCGTCAGCGCCGGCGTCGTGGACACGGACGCGTTGAAATTTTTCCCCAACCGTGAGCAACTGCTCGCCGAATACGCACGCCGCACGCCGCTCGGCCCCACGCTCACGACGGAGCAGGTGGCGGATGCAGTTTTCTTGCTGTGCCTGCCAGAGGCGGCCATGATTACCGGCCACACCCTCGTGGTAGATGGCGGTTACTGCATTTCAGGATGAACGAAAATTTTTTGAATTCAGGTTTGAATGGTGGCGTCGCCATTGTCACCGGCGGCAGCCGGGGAATCGGTCGCGCCATCGTTGAAATTCTCGCCGCGTCGGGCATGGAAGTTATTTTCACCTATCGCGATAACACAGCGGCGGCCAACGAAGTTGTTTCAGCGAATCCCGGCAAAAAAATTTCCGCCGAAAAAGTGGACGTGCGCGATTCCGCTGCCTGCGCTGCGTTCGTGGAAAAAATTGCGGACCGCGCAGGCAAGATTGACCTGCTCGTCAACAACGCCGGGGTCGTCCGCGACAACTTGCTGGCGATGCTGGCGGACGACGACGTGAAAGCGGTGCTGGATACCAACGTGACCGGCACTTTCAACATGACGCGCGCCGTCGCGCCGTTTATGATTTCCAAGCGGCGCGGAAAAATCATCAACATCAGTTCGGTTTCCGGCGAGAAAGGCGGGCGCGGCCAGACAAATTACGCCGCGAGCAAGGGCGCCATCAATGCGTTCACCAAGTCGCTCGCCGTTGAACTCGCGCCGCGCAACATCACCGTCAACGCGGTTGCGCCGGGCGTGATTGAAACCGAAATGTCGCGCCCCGTCCGCGAGCTGGCGGGCGACCAGATTCAGGCGCGGATTTTATTGAAGCGGATCGGCCAGCCGGAGGATGTCGCCAATGCCGTCTGGTTTTTGAGTTCAAGGTTTGCCGATTATATTACGGGCGAAATTTTGCACGTGGATGGCGGATTCAAGATGGAATAAATTTATGAGCAACGAAAATATCTCGCCGGAAGACATCCAGGCCATTTTCCCCAAGGTCGCGGCCACGATGGCGGACGCGCTCGGCTGCGATGTCGAAAAAGTGAAGCCCGATTCTTCGCTCATTAACGACCTCGGCGCGGAGTCCATTGATTTTCTCGACATCGTTTTCCGCCTGGAGCGCGCGTTCAAGGTCAAGATTCCGCGCGGCAAAATCATCGAGGACGCGCGCGGCAGTCTTTCCGAATCCGAATTTGAAACCAGCGGCGTGGTTTCCGCGGCGGGCGCGGCGCGGCTGAAAACTTTTTTGAGCGAAGTGCCGCCGGAACGGTTTCCGACTCCGCTGAAGTCGGCGGAAATCGCCAAGCTGTTCACCACCGAAACATTTTGCAAGATGGTGATCCGCCAGCAGCGCGCCGCTGCGGCCACCCCGCCGGCGTGAGCGGGCCGAACGGCATGGACGGACATTTTCGCGCATTTTCTTTCGTTGACCGGATCACGCAGCCCGGCGTCCACGTTCGCGGCGTTTATCAGATTCCCTCCGGCATTTCCGAATTTCCCATTTCACTTGTGGCCGAGGCGTGCGGCCAGCTCGCCGCGTGGATGGCGATGGCGACGCTGGATTTCAAGCTGCGTCCGGTCGCCGGCATCGCGCCGGTGATTGAACTGCTTGGCTCCGTCCACCCCGGCCAGATGCTTGAATTGAAAAGCGACATTGAAAGTCTCGACGCCGAGGCCGTGGCTTACAGCAGCGTTGCGACGGTAAACGAAATTCCCGTGCTGCGCCTGCAACATTGCGTCGGGCCGATGGTTCCGCTGGAAGATTACGACGACCCATCAGCGGTGAAGCAGCGTTTTGAATTGCTCGGCGGCGTGGGCGCCACCCCCGGTGCATTTCGCGGCGTGCCACCACTCGCGCTTGATTTCACCGGCGGCGAAATTGGAAAATCTGCCCGCGCCATCCTGCGCGTGCCGGTCACCGCAGATTTTTTCGCCGACCATTTTCCGCGTCGCCCGGTTTTTCCGGGGACGCTCTTCATGCACAAAGTTCTGGAACTGGCGGCGCGCGTGGCGGACGCTGTTCCCGTGCCCGTGAAAAACACCGCGTGGGTTGCGCGCCGGATTAACGATTCCAAGATCCGCGCCTTCATGCCGCCGGGCGAGAGTCTGGAATTTGAAGCACGGCTGGCGCGGCAAGACGCCGGTTCGCTCACCGTCCACGTCGAGGCGCGGAAAGCAGGCAAAGTCACCGGCCATTCACGGATTGTTTTTCACGCGGAGGAACGCAAATGAACCACCGCAAAAAAATTGCCATCACCGGTATCGGCATGGTCACGCCCGTGGGCAACGACGCGCGCACGACCTGGGCGAACTTGCAGGCCGGGCGCAGCGGCCTCGGAACCATTCAGCATTTTGACGCCAGCGGTTTTCCTGTCCGCATCGGTGCGGCGGTGAAAAACTTTGATGCCGCCGCTGTCATCGGCAATCCAAAACTGCTCAAGCACGCCACGCGTCCGCATCGCTTCGCGCTCGCGGCGGCGGAAGAAGCGCTGGCCGACGCGGGCATCCGCCCGGAAAATTCCACGGCGGAGCGCTGGGGGTTTTGTGCCGGCGCGGGCATGATGGGCGTTGATTATCGCGAGCTGGAAACCGTCCAAAAATTCTGCGCGCCGGACGGCGAGTTCAAGCCGGATGGATTTCTGTCACCCGATTTTCCGGCCGACCCGGTCGCCTTTTGTCGCAGCCAGACCAACTCCGGCCTCGCGCTGCTCACGCAGCATTTTGGGATTCGCGGTTACGCCACCGCCGTTCACACTGCGTGCGCTTCCGGCGGTCAGGCGCTCGGCACCGCGCTGAAAGTGCTGCGGCGCGGACACGCGGATTTCATGCTGGCCGGCGGCTTTGATTCCATGCTCAACCCGACCGGCCTGTCGGCGTTCTGCCTGCTCGGCGCGCTGTCCGCCGACAACGACGCGCCCGAACGCGCGAGCCGCCCGTTCGACGCCACGCGCAACGGCTTCGTCCTTGGTGAAGGCGCGGGATTTTTAGTTTTGGAAAACTGGGATTCCGCCGTGAAGCGCGGCGCGAACATTTATGCGGAGTTCGCCGGTGACGGAAATTCTTTGAGCTGCTATCGCATCACCGATTCGCCGCCGGATGGCGATGGCCCGATCCAGGCGATGCGCCAGTCCATCGCCGACGCGGGAATTTCTGCGGAGGAAATTGATTACGTCAACGCGCACGGCACTTCCACGCTGATGAACGACCGCAGCGAATGTGCCGCGTTGCGCGCCGTGATGGGCAGCCACATCGGCGACGTGTCCGTGAGTTCGACCAAAAGCTGCATGGGTCATCTCATCGCGGCGGCGGGCGCGGTCGAGGCCGCCGTATGCGCGCTTGCCATCCGCGACGGCATCGCCCCGGTGAACGCCAATTTTCAAACGCCCGATCCCGACTGCAACGTGAACCTCGTGCGCGAAAAATCGCCGCCGAAAAAAATCCGCGCCGCGCTTTCCAATTCGCTTGGTTTCGGCGGCTCGAACAGTTGCCTCGTTTTTCGCCACCCGGAGGAAGTGAAATGAGTGCGCCCAAGAAAATTGTTTTCACCGGCCTCGGCGTGGTTTGCGGCGCGGGTTTGGAAGTGGACGCCATCTGGAAAAAAATTCTGGCGGGCGAATCCGCCGTCAAAGAAATTGCTTCATGGGACGCGAGCCGCTGGCCGGTGCGCGTGGCGGCGGAAGTCACGGGCGTGGACAACCGCACGCTCGTCGAAGACCGCAAGCTGCACAAGATGATTTCCCGGACCGACCTGTTCGGTCTTTACGCCGCCGACACCGCCATCCGCCAATCCGGCCTGACCGCCCACCGCGACGCGCTCGACGCGGCGGCGACCGCTCTTTTCAATGACCGCAGCGGAATCTTCGCCGGTTCGGGCGGCGGCAACTACGGCTGCAACTACGATTTTTTCCCGGCGATGGCGGCGGCGGGCGGTGACCTGAAAAAATTCGGCCAGCAGTTCAGCGAATCCGTCAACCCGATGTGGCTGCTGCGGAATTTGCCGAACAACGTGCTGTGCCACGTCGGCATCCGCCATCATTTCAAAGGCGCGAACGCCTGCATCACCAACCATTGCACCGGCGGCGCGCTTGCGGTCGCCGAGGCGGCGGCGGCCATCCGCGCGGGCGAGGCGGATCGCGCGGTCGCCATCGGCCACGACGCGCCCTGCGAGCCGGAGACCGTATTTCATTTTCAGCAGCTCGGAATTTTGTCGCCCGATGCGGTGCGGCCCTTCGACCGTGAACGGAAGGGAACCGTTTTCGGCGAAGGGGCGGCGGCGGTCATTTTGGAAAAGGCGGCGGACGCAAATTCGCGCGGCGCGGAAATGCTCGGTGAATTTCTCGGCTCCGGCAGCGTGACGGAAGCGACCGGGGTTCTGAAGATCCGTCCGGATGGCGATGGGGTGCGCCGTGCGATTGAACTGGCGCTGGCCGATGCGGACATTTCGCGCGCGGACGTCGGCATGATCGTGGCTCACGGCAACGGCACGCCGGCTTCCGATGAATCCGAGGCGCGCGCCATCCGCCAGGTCTTTGGCGAAAAAATTCCGCCGGTCACGGGTTTCAAATGGGCTTACGGACATCTTCTCGCGGCGTCGGGAATGGTGGATTTAGTTTTTGCACTGACGGCCTTGCGCCAGAAAATCGTTCCGGGAATTCCCACCTTGAATTCGGTTGATCCCGAACTCGCCCCGTTGCCGGTATCCACCGCGCCACAAACTCCGCGCAGCGACATCGCACTTGTCATCTGCCGTGGGTTTGGTGGCATGAACGTCGCGCTGCTCGTGCGCGCCCACGCGTGATGCCGGAAGCCCCGCCCAATTCGCGCTGTGGCATTGACACGGTCGAGATCGTCCGCATCGAAAAGCTGCTGGCCGATTTGCCGCCGGAAGAACTTCTGAAATTTTTTTCCGCGACGGAACTTTCCGACGCCGGTTCCGGCGCGGGTCGCGCCGCCAGTCTGGCCGCGCGTTTTGCTGCGAAGGAAGCCTGCTGCAAATTGTTTCCGCGTGAGACGAGCCTCGGCAAAATTGAACCGTCTGATTTTAGCGTGCAACGCGACGCCTACGGGGCACCGCAAGTGATCGCCAGTCCGGTCGCGCAGGCGGTGCTGGACCGACATCGCATCAGCGCCATCCGCCTTTCGCTCACGCACACGGACACGAGCGCATCCGCCGTGGCGCTGGCGGAGCTGCGGCGGACGGAAGTTCCGTGGTTCGGAAAATTATTTTTTCACCTGCTGCCGTATCGCCGCGCGCTGGTGCTGGAAAATTTGCACCGCGTCTTCGGCGACGTTTTGCCGGCGGATGAAATCGTCCGGCTGGCCCAGTCGTATTGCGCGCATTACATCCGCTTTCTCATCGAGTTCATCCGCCTGCCGCTGATGTCGGCGAGGAAAAAGAAATCCTTCATCCGCATCGAGAACATGGCGGCGCCGCTGCGGGCGCACAAAAAAGGCAAGGGCCTGATTTTTTTGACCGGGCATTTTGGCAACTGGGAGGTGGCCACGGTGGCGGGCATCACGCAGTTCCCCGAGTTCAAGGGCCGGCTTCATTTCGTGCGGCGGCCGCTGAAGCCGGAATGGTTCAACCGTTTTATTACCGGCCGCTTTCGCCGCGCCGGCTTTGGCACGCTGGCCAAGCGCGGTTCACTGGACGCGATGCTGACGTTGCTGGAACAGGGCGCGGTGGTGGTGTTTGTGTTCGACCAGTTTGCCCAGCGGCCGGACGGCATCGCTGTTGATTTTTTTGGCCACCCGGCCGGCACGTTCAAAAGTCCCGCGCTGATCGCCATGAGCACCGGCGCGCCGGTCATTCCCGCGTGCAGTTGGCGCGAACCGGACGGAACCCATGTGCTGCGTTTCGAGGAGCCGGTCGAGCCGGTGGAATGTGAAAATGTCAGCGAGGCCATCCGCCAGAACACCCGCGCCTACAATGCCGCGCTCGAACGGATGCTGCTCCGCCATCCTGAACAATGGATCTGGATGCACCGCCGTTGGAAGCATATCTACTGAAGTTAGGCGAGGAACTCACGCGTAGCGGTCGGGCGAAAACAAACTTAAATCGAAGGACGGTTTCTCCCCGCTGACAATTTCACTGACCATCTGGCCGGTGATGGGCGAAAGGCTCATGCCCATCATCGCGTGGCCGGTGGCGAGGATGAGGTTGGAAAATTTCCCCGTCCGTCCGAGATACGGCAGCCCGTCTGGTGAACACGGACGCAGCCCGCGCCACGGCTGGATATTTTCAAAATCCGGCGGTGAAAATTTTGGAAAATATTTTTGCACCGAGTTGATGATGCCCTGCACGCGCAGCGGATTGATGTCTTCGTTCAGACCGGAAATTTCCATCGTGCCGCCGAAGCGCAGCGACGAACCCATCGGCGTGACCGCCATGCGCGCCTCGGTGAAGATGGAGCAAAGCTGCGGCAATTCGCGCGGCTGCGGCAGCGTGAGGCTGTAGCCTTTGCCCGCTTGAATGGGAATTTTCAATCCGAGTTCTCGCACGAGCTGCGGCGACCAAGAGCCGCCGCACAAAATGATTTCATCGGCTTCAAATTCTCCGTGCAACGTTTCGACGGCGGAAATTTTTCCGTTGCTTGCTTTCAGATTTGCGACCTCGGTGTCCCATTTGAAAACCGCGCCAAGTTTTTCCGCCTGCATTTGCAGCATCGCCATGTAACAGGCCGGCGTGAAATGGGCGTCCTTCGGAAAATAAATCGCGCCCGCCACATCCATCGTCACGCCGGGATCAATCGTAGCGGTTTGTTTCGCGTCCAAAACTTCAGCGGGCACACCGAGATTGTTTGCGGTGGCGGCGAACTTCGCCTCGTCATCCAGCGCGTGCTGCGTTTGGCACAGCATCAGCAGGCCGCGCGTCGTGAGGCCGATATCATCGGAACGCCGAGCACCGGCTCGGCTCGATTCTGTATCCGCGTCCAAACGTGCCGAGCTGGTGCTCGGCGCTCCGGCAAATTCCTCGAACAGCGCGCGGCTGGCGAAACTTAAATCTCGCAGCACCGGCGCGGCGCGGCGGACTTGCTCCACGTTCGCCGCGCGCCAGAATTTTACACACCAGTCAAACAGCTCGCCACTGAAACGCGGCTTGATGTAGAACGGCGACTGCGGATTCAGCATCCATTTCAAACCAAGTTTCACCATGCCCGGCGCCGCGAGCGGCACGAAATGGCTTGGCACAATCATCCCCGCATTGCCAAACGAACAGCCGTCGCGCTCCGCGCCGTGGCGTTCGATGACCGTGACGTGATGCCCCTTTCGCGCGCAATGCAGCGCGCATGAAAGCCCAATCGCCCCCGCGCCGATGATGATAACATTTTTGCTCACGAGCTAATTTTTCTCCACGCCCAACAAATTGCGGACAAGAAAATCCATCCGTCGCTTGCTGCCGTAGGGCGTCTCCGCCGAGCCGTGCCCCGTGCCGGTGACGACGACAAAATCAAAATCCTTCCCCGCTTTTTCCAACGCGTTGACAACTTGCATCGTCGAAGCCGGATCAACATTGTGGTCTAGTTCGCCGACCATCAGCAGCAACTTGCCTTCGAGCTTGTGCGCGTCGTCCACGTTGGAACTGCGCGCATAAGATTCATCCACCGGCCAGCCTAGCCACTGTTCGTTCCACCACAGTTTGTCCATGCGATTGTCGTGGCAGCCGCAATCGGCGACGGCGACTTTGTAAAAATCATGGTAGTCGAGCAACGCCCGCATCGCGTTCTGTCCGCCCGCCGAACCACCGTAAATTCCCACGCGCGACAAATCCATCCACGGCCGCGACTTCGCCGCCGCCTTCATCCACGCGATGCGGTCAGGAAAACCCGCGTCCGCCAGATTTTTCCAGCACACGTCGTGAAATACTTTGCCGCGATTGTCCGTGCCCATGCCGTCCGCCTGCACGACGATGAAACCTAAATCTGCGATGGTGTGCTGCCGCAGCAGCCGCCCAAACTTCTGCGGCGCGAACGAATCCTGCGGCCCGGCATAAACTTCCTCGACGACGGGATATTTTTTCTTGGGGTCAAAATTCGACGGCTTGATGATGACGCCGTAAA
>JAYVQV010000087.1:0-2759 GCA_043776855.1 Limisphaerales bacterium
TCGTAAAACTCGCCGTCGTCTTCGCGCTCATCTACACGCAAATTCAAACCGTTTTAGCCGACCCGATTTTCACTTCATCCGTCAGCGTCGGGCGGCTCGCGGAATTTCTCGGCTCCACCGCGCTCGCCGTTTTGCTGCGCGTGAGCCTCGCCATGATTGTCATCGCCGCGGCCGATTACGGCTGGCAGTTCTGGAAAAACAGTCGCGACCTGATGATGACCAAGGAGGAGTTGAAGGAAGAATCGAAAAGCACCGATGGCAATCCGCAGGTGAAAGCCGCGCGTCGTCGCCGCAAAAATGTCAGCAAGGCCAAGCAGCTCGCGGAAGTCGCCAAGGCTGACGTCGTCATCACCAACCCCACGCGCATCGCCATCGCGCTACGCTACGATCGCAAGACCATGCGCGCGCCGAAGGTTGTGGCGAAAGGCATCCGCTTGAACGCGCAAAAAATCCGTGAGATCGCCGCGCGCCATCAGGTGCCGATGATGGAAAACAAACCGCTCGCCCGGATGCTTTTCAAACACGCCCGCGTCGGCCAGGAAGTTCCGACGGATATGTTTGCCGCCGTCGCCGAAATCATGGCGTGGGTTTATCGCGTGAACCGCTACCGGTATTTCTCCGAGCGGAACCAGGCGTAAGCCGGAACGATGCCGTAAGATTTTTTTCAACCACAGATGGACACAGATGGACACAGATAAAATCGCACGCGGGGAGCCGTTGCTTGACGCCACTAAAAAGCGACCAACTCGTCGCTGTCGAAAACTCACCCAGCCCCATCTGTGTCCATCTGTGGTTTCAACGGCATGGATTCGGCTAAGAGCGTGTTTGAAAAAGACAGAAGCCTCCACTCCTCCTCGTCCTCGTTCTCGTCCTCGTCCTCGCAACCACCGAAAAATCGAGGACGAGGACGAGGACGAGAACGAATCCAAAACCAACATTTTCAGACCGGCTCTAAGCCGGAACCATGCCGTTGAATTGGGGAGCGCGCCCGCCCCGGGCGCAGCGGGTCGCGCCCTCGCAACCCGCCCGGGCGGACGACAACCAAACATCATTCGGTTGGCCTTCGGGCGTTCGGGTTCGGCGCGCGGGCGCGCCGAACGACAGCCGGGGCGGCTGTGCTCCCCATTTTCTACGGCATGGTTTCGGCTAAGGCCACGGTCAGCCGCCTGCCCCACACGCTACAAAAAATGGCGGACGCCGGAGCGTCCGCCATTTTTGAATTCGTAAAAATTACTTGGCCGATTTCTGCATCGCCTTGGCGGCGTCTTCGGGCTTGATGACTTCGATCTTCGCGCCCTTCTTCATTTCTTCGGCGCTCGGCACTTTGATGATGTCGCTGGTGAGCGGCGCGACGGGCGTGGGCTGAATCGGCGGCGCGGGAGATTTGCTTTCGAGCAATTCGACTTCAAAGATGAGCGTGGAGTTTGGCGGGATGCCGGGGCGGCCGCCTTCGCCGTAGGCGAGGTCGGCGGGAACGAAAAGTTTCCACTTGGAGCCGACTTTCATCTGTTGCAACGCGGCGGTCCAGCCTTTGATAACGCCACCGACTTGGAATTCCGTCGGATGGCCGCTTTTGTAGGAGCTGTCGAATTCAGTGCCGTCAATAAACGTGCCGGCGTAGTTCACCTTCACGACATCCGCCGCCGTCGGCGTGGCACCGGAGCCGTTGGTGAGGACGAGGTATTGCAGTTCGGAAGGCTGGCCTTCCTGGTTCATGGCGGCGATGGTCTTGACGCCCGCTTTCTTTTTGTTGGCCGCGAGGAACGCTTCGCCGTCGGATTTATTTTTCACCGTTTGCTCGGCGCGTTTCGCCATCTGCTTGGTTTTGAATTCGGCTTGAAATTTCTGGAGCGTCTCCTGCGCCTGCTCGGGCGTCATGAGCATCGTGCCGCCGGCCATGCCGTCCTTGAGGCCGCGCGCATAAACATCCACATCCAGTTCCAGACCTTGCTGCTGCCAATTGTGGCCGTTGTTCATGCCGATGGCGTAGCTGACGCGGGCTTTTTCATCGGCGAGCTGGTTGGTGTCGGCGGCGAAAACTGCCGTGGCGGCGCTGAAACCGACGAGCGAGAGAATAATTTTTTTCATAAAGTTAAAATCGTGAGCGCAGAATTTTGCCGATGCGTCGCCAAAAGGCAATCCGCATTTCTGCGGGTGCAGCTTGCTCCGGTTGCGGTCTGGCTCCCTCGCCCCGCGAGGCACGAGCGGGGAGAGGGCTGGGGAGAGGGGATTTTTATTTCGCAAACCATGAGCCTCCTCTCCCCGGTCCATAGCCGCTGTCGCTGCTCCTCCTCCGAGGAGGCGAGGGAGTGGAATCCACGGCGAAGCACAACCGGGTCAAACTGCACCCGGCAAGTCCGAATAGGCCGGCCGTTGGCAGGTTCAAAATGACCGGTTGAAACGGGCGGTTTGGGCATCGTTTCCGGCAAACTAAATTTGACCGGGAAAGTCAGGTGGGATATACCATGCTGGCAGCCAACCACACGGGTTCCACGCGCTGGATGCTCGCAAAACGAAAACAAAATTGAGCATGAATAAAAAAATTGTCCTCGGCGTGACCGGCTCGATTGCCGCGCACAAGGCGGCGGACCTGGCCTCGCTGCTCACGAAAGCGAAGTGTGATGTCCGCGTGGTGATGACGGCGGACGCGCAGCAGTTCATCACGCCGCTGCCGTTCAAGACGCTCACGCGGAATCCGGTGGTGACGAATCTCTACGACGAGGACGAGGGCTGGCAGCCCACGCACATTTCGCTCGCGG
>JAYVQV010000088.1:0-2755 GCA_043776855.1 Limisphaerales bacterium
GCCACCCAACTCCACGCCGCTGACACGCTCACGCTCGCGGCGATTCCTAAATCCACCGGCGGCGAATTCTGGGAAACCGTTGGCAACGGCGCAAAGAAAGCCGCCAAGGATTTAGGCATCACGCTCAAATGGGAAGGCACGGTCACGGAAACGGAAATCGCCGAGCAAAATAAAATCATCGAGAACATGGTCAACCTCGGCGTGCAAGGCATCGCGCTCGCGCCGTTGAATCAGAAGGCCATGAAGAAACAGGTTGCGAACGCTGTCGCGGCAGGAATTCCGGTGGTGATTTTTGACTCGAACGTGGATGGCGACGCTCATTCCAGTTTCGTTGCGACCGACAACAAGAACGGCGGCGTCATCGGCGGCAAAGAACTTGTCCGGCTCATCGGCGACAAGAAAGGCGCGAAGGTCATGTGCATGAGATTTGTGCAAGGCACTGGCAGCACCGAGGCGCGCGCGCAGGGCGCGATTGAAACCGTGAAGGCTGCTGGTTACACCGTCGTCGCCGATCCGTATCCCGACACCGGCACGATTGAAGGCTGCAAAAACGCCGCCGTCAACACGCTGGAAAAATTTGTCAAGGACGGCGCGCTCGACCTCGACGGCATTTTCGCGGCGAATCTTTATTCCACCATCGGCGTGGAATCCGCGCTGGATGATTTGCGCAAAGGCGGCGTGAAGGTGAACGTAAAATTCGTCGGCTTCGACACCTCGAAGAAACTCGTCGAGGACGTGCAGGCCGGCAAGATTGACGCGCTCGTGGCGCAGAACCCGGAGAAGATGGGCTACCTCGCCGTCGAGACGCTCTACAAAGTCGTGAAGAAACAGGAAGTCCCGAAGATGGTGGACACCGGCACCGTGCTCGTGACCAAGGACAAGCTGGCAAACGACGCCGAAGTGCGCAAGCTGGTGGGGCTGGGGCAATCGCAGGATTCCCAAGAAACCAAAAAGTCGGCGGTCATTATTGGGAGCACGAGAGAGGTGGTTGAACAATTACTAAATGGCTGGTCAACTCGTGTGAGTAACCGATCCACGGCCTCTCGCCCCATTATCTATTACGTCAAAGACGTAGAAGTGATTGTAAGCTATCAGGACGGCAAAGCGGTTGGCGTTGCCGTAATTGACAAGCCTGGTTCAGGAATTTCACCCATCCCACAACAGCGCTTTGACGAGTTGATTGCTCTAATCGGAGGCGGGCAGCCAAAGGCTCAAGACTTTAATCGTGATAGCTCTGGCATTCGCGAGTTTTCAGTTGGCAACGCTGATTGACTATGGCCAACCAGCAAACAATCGGACCCAAACAAGTTGGAGCACTCCTTGAAGAACTTGTGAGGAAACTCGGCGGCAACGCGTATATTTACTACGGTGATCTTGCCGCTCAACTTTCACTGCCGCCCATCACTGATGCTTGGTTCACGCATCCACTCTGCAACATTTTTGAACAGATGGATGTTGAAGACGCAAACCTTGGCCGACCGTTGCGGACTGTGCTTGTTATCAGCCGAGAGCGCAAAATGCCGGGCGAGGGATTTTTCAAAACCTATCTTCAACTTCATCCGCACGTTCGGCCTCCGAAGACTGACCTCGAAAAAATGAAGCTCTATATTGACGAGTTGAACAGGGTATCGAGTTACTACGGCAATACCGTCTAATAAAAGTTCAGCTTACAATAATTTCTATGAGTAATTCCGTTCGTCTCGAAATGCGCGGTGTGCGCCGGAGCTTCGGCGCGGCGGTGCGCGTCATGGACTGCGCCGGCAGAGCGCAGCGGCGACGGCGCTTTCGCGCGGACGGAGACTCACGAGTTGAGAATAATTTCCGCGCGTGCGAAAGCGGCGTGGCGCTCCGCTTCCCGCCGCAGTCCAAGAAGTCGCAGGCGTTGCGCGGCGTTGTGTTTCCAAAAATTTCCACTAGGTTAAGCGCATGATTGCTGAAGCACCCGCCATTCACGTCCGGCTGGACAAGTCCGGCGTGGCTTGGATTGACGACACCAACGTCAAGGTCGTCGAGCTGATCGGCGAGCACCTCGCGCACGGCGAAGGCCCGGCGGAGCTGCATCTCCAGCACCCGCACCTTTCGCTGGCGCAGATTCATTCGGCATTCGCATATTATTTTGATCACCGCGAAGCCATCGAGTCGGAAATCGAACGCCGCCAGCGCGCGGCGGAAACTTTGCGCGGCAAGGCAACGAACCAGCCGACGCGGAAAAAACTTCTGGAACGCCTGAACCAGCGGTGAGCGTGCGGCTCTACATGGATGTCCATGTGCGCCGTCCGGTGACGACAGCGTTGCGGCTGCGCGGCGTGGACGTGCTGACCGCGCAGGATGACCGGGCCACCCGTTTGCCGGACGACGAGTTGCTGAATCGCGCGATGGAACTGGGTCGCGTTTTGTTTTCTCAAGACGACGATCTTTTGCAAGAGGCGACCAAGCGACAGCGGCGTGGAAGCAGATTTGCCGGCATCATCTACGCGCACCAGCAGAACATCACCGTCCGCCGCACGATTGACGATTTGGAATTGCTCGCCAAAGCGTGCCAGCCGGAAGAATTGGAAAATTGCGTTGTGTTTCTACCTTTGAAATAATTTCCCGCAATCATGAATCCGCCCACTGCCAACAATTCCTCCCGCCTCGAAATGCGCGGCGTGCGCCGGAGCTTCGGCGCGACGAAGGCGTTGCGCGGCGTCGAACTCACCGTCGCGCCCGGCGAAGTCATGGCGCTCGTCGGCGAAAACGGCGCGGGCAAATCCAC
>JAYVQV010000089.1:0-2741 GCA_043776855.1 Limisphaerales bacterium
TATCCTGCAAGCGATTCATTTGACGCTCGATGCTCTTTAAGAGGCTTTTATCGGGGGTTTGCAAATTCCGCATCAGTATCAACGCGGCGGCGGCCTCTGCCGGCGTTAAAACGCCGGGACGCGCAATGACTTTCAATGTGGCATCGACTGCGGCTCCCAACTCGCTTTCATTGAGGAGTGGCTGCACTGTCCACAAGACTGCTGGAAGCATCCGCACGTCCAGTTCTGTTTCTGCGCTTAACAATTGTTGCAGCAAATCCTTTAATTGAAGAGATAAGTGCCCGCTGCGAAGGGCCGTCTCCGCCATGATCATGACGATGTAATCCGCGATGATTCTTGGCACACGTCCGCCGGTCTTGTCGGCAATGGCCGCGAGTTTCGATTGAATCTCCGGTGCCGAGCGAAAGGCTCCCTGCACGCCAAAAGTCTTGATCTGGACAGATGAATTCCATCCGGCTTGCAGTAATTTCCCGGCTAACAATTTATCGGCTTGGCCGCTCAAGGTGTCTTTGGGGTAGTTGAATAGACCTCTTGCAAAAGTCATTTATGGAGATTAGCGATGGCAGCGAGAAGGTTGAGTCTCAGACCAAAGCGTTTTCTTCGGTTTCTGTAAGTGCTGCTCAAGATGCGAAAGCGTTTGAGGATTCGCAGGACGTGTTCGACGCAGACCCGGCGCGAAGCCAAGTCATGATTTTGCTGTTTTTGTTGAGGGGTGAGCGGATGAAGCTTGCTTTTTTTGTGCGGTGTTTTGCTATTTGGCGGCGAAGCCGCGCGCCTTTTCGATGGTCTGCTGGCGCAGCGAGGCCGATAGCTCGTCCAAGCCATCCACCAATAAAACTTGAATATGAAATTGTCCCGCGACTTCGGGCGCATGAAAGTATTTGGCTTTGAGTTCGGGGGCATCTTTGGCCTCCCACAGCTCGCGTGCCGTTACCAAAACGGGCACTTCCAATGATTTCAATCACTTGCCCTGAACCTGAAAAACTCGATGCCATGCGCCCTCGAAAATGCACTCGCAGAGTCTTGTTTTTGACTGGGCCAAGCTTTAGTTCCAAGACATCTTCGCACAGCCCGTCGCCCTTCAAGCGTTGCACCGCGTGCAAGAAGGCCGCGTAAAGAAACTCGCTCCGGTTCCCGTCCATCTTGTCCCACAGGGCCGCAAATAATCCCGGCGCGTCGTGGCTGGCGCGATGCGTCATTCCCGCACCGGCCCAAAGATTGGAGTGGGAGTTTGGGGCGCTTGGCTCGTGGGAGGGGCCAAGTAAAAGCAGGCGGGCGCCGCCTTCGATGTCTGCGGGCGACATGAAACCGCCGCGCTGAGTGCGATCCAGGGAGGCTTGAAAAGTCCACAGAATCGAATTCCCTTGCGTTTCGTGTTCGCAAGAAGTTAAGCGCACTTGCCCTCCATCGCGGCCATGAGCGTAGGAAACCACGTTATGTCCTTGCGAATTGCACAGCCGGCGCAAAATGCTTTCTTCTTCGCCGGTGCTCGATAGAAGCGGCAAAGTCAACTGGTTTCCACTGCCTTTAACGAGCCGATGGCGAAAAAGATGGCCATCCAGCAAAAGCCACGGCCCTGAGGTGGAAACGGTGGACGGAGCGCGCGGGGCTGGGGGGCGCGCTGGTTTGGCCGGTGCTGCGGGTTTAATCTTGCCTTTGGCCGGGCGCGACGGAATGGGAGCGCCCTCCGGCTTTGCGACTTTTGGTTGCGTGGAGATAGGTTTGGCTTTGGTCTTCCATTTTCGACGCGAAGTGTTCGTTGAATTGCTTTTGGAAGTCCTGCTGAGAACTAAAATTTTTATAAAACGACTCGCCTTGAACAGATGTGCGGAAGTCGTTGACCTTTTGTTTTTGTGTCAGGTTTGCATTGTCGGTTTTAGGAAGCGGCGCGTTGCTGAAATACAGCATAATCTCCAAACGTCCCGTGCTTTTGAAGGCTCTCACGGCCCGCTGAAATTCTTCTTTCGTGCCTGAAGCCGCGCGCGGTGTGGGAGTGCCAAAACGGTGTTTCAAAATGCCGACGAAGAAAGCATAATTTCTCATGTTCCCACCGGCTTGATTGACGATTTGCTGTCCATCGCTGCCGTAGGCGGGCGCAACATTTTTCGTGTAGTCGAAAACATCAACCTGCCAGCCACGCTTGGCGCCAATCGAACGGTTCCACGACTCCACAGCTTCATGCACCTTCCGGCGTTCGGCTTCCGTATCGGTAGGCGACGCCAAAAATAGTTTGAGCACTTTGCGAGATTCCATAAAGTTTCAATTCAGGCGCGGTTAACGCGGCGCTTTGGGCGTGGCTGTTCTGTTGGTTCAAGTGTTCACAGCGGCTTTAGGTGTGCGACGGGGTTTGCGCGGCTTGGGTGCGATGGTTTTGGCCGCTTCTGCGGGGGCGTCATCCGGGGCGGCGGTCACGGGTTCACGCTTTAAGTCCATAAAATGGACGGAAGGAAGGAGGAGCGCGCGAAAGGGGCCGCGTCCCAGTGCGGTCGCCAGAACCTCACGCGCCATGCTGTAAAGCATCGCCGGAGCGTTGACATCCAAGACGAGCGCGATGTCGGAGTCGGGGACGCTCGCATTTAAGAGAAAAGAGCCGACGACGACAGTTTCAAAGGAGTAGGGGTAGCGCGTCCCCGCTGGTCGCAAACACAGTGTCAAGCGATAGGCTGTCTTGCGTCCGTCGTCGGTTTCATCGGTGCGCTCGACATTCCATTCCAAATCGTCCAACGAAAGTTGGGCCTCGC
>JAYVQV010000090.1:0-2740 GCA_043776855.1 Limisphaerales bacterium
GTTTCTGCGGGCGGGCTTGATTTCTGAACACACAGGCGAGACGCCTGTGCCACTCCTGCCAGCCGCCGCTCATTTCATTAAATCTTCACCAACGCCTCATCAAAATTTTCAAACGCCTTCACCAAATCAACGGTGAACCGCGCCGCGCTGCCGCCGTCCACCACACGATGATCGTAGCTCAACGCAATCGGCGTGAGCAGACGCGCCACGATCTGGCCGTCGCGCACAACCGGCTTCATCGCGCCGCGACCGAGGCCGAGAATGGCGACTTCCGGCAAGTTGACAATCGGCGTGAAATGTCCGCCGCCAATCGCGCCCTGATTTGAGATCGTGAAAGTGCCGCCTTTCATTTCGTCGGCAGAAATCTTCCGGTCGCGCGCTTTCGCGGCGAGCGATTCCAATTCTTTCGCCAAGTCGAACAAAGATTTTTTATCCACGTCGCGGATGACGGGAACCATCAAGCCTTGATCCGTATCCACCGCGATGCCGAGGTGGACGTATTCCTTGAGGATGATTTCGTTCGCCACCTCGTCGAGGCTGGAATTGAAAATCGGATGCGCCTTCAACGTCGCCGCGACCGCTTTCAAAACAAACGGCGTGAGCGTGAGCTTGACGCCCTTCGCTTCGTAAGCCGCCATGTATTTTTTGCGAAGCTCGCCGAGCTTGGTGAAATCAATGTCATCAAACTGCGTGACGCGCGCGACCGTATTCGAGCTTTCGCTCATGCGACGCGCGATGACCTTGCGCAATGACGTGACCGGCTTCTTGAGGATCGGGCCGAACTGCGAGAAATCAATCGACACCGGCACGGGCTTGGCCGGCGCGGCTTCCGCCGAGGCCGCAGACGCCGGACGGGACGCGGCGCGGATGAGGCGGTTGATGTAATTCTTGATGTCTTCGCCCGTGACGCGGCCAGATTCGTGGCCTGGAACTTTCTGTAGATCAATGCCGAACTCGCGTGCGGCGCGGCGCACGGAAGGCGACGCGACGGGATTTTCATTCACGATTTCGTCCGCCGAAGAATCCTGCTCGTCCTCGTTCTCGTTCTCGTCCTCGACTTTTACCGGCTTGGGCGCAGCTTTCTTGGCAGCCGGTTTCGCCGCCGACGCAGCGGCGGGAGCTGGAGCAGCCGGAGCCGCAACACCGCCAGCGAGGGTCAAAATCTTTTGGCCCGCGCTGATGCGGTCGCCGGACTTGACGTGGATTTTCTCAACGACGCCCGCGCCGGTGGACGGAATCGCAGCCACGGCCTTTTCGTTTTCGAGTTCCAGAATCGTCTGGTCTTTGGCAATCGTGTCGCCCTCTTTCACGAAGATGCCGACGACAACGCCGGAATCAGCGCCCTCGCCCAGTTTGGGAAGTTTTACGTCCATAAATTAGAACCGACAGCTTGGCTGAAATGCGATTGGCTTTCCAGAAAATTAATTTCGCTGAACGGATTGTTTGTTTTGAGCATCCAAAGGAACAGCGTTGACATAATTATCAACCAACCTATTGATGAAGCCGCTATGAATCACAACTCCGCCGCCAAAACCCGGGTGCTTTTTGCCGGCTTATTTTTAATGGCACTTTTGCAGCCGCTGCGTTCAGTCGCGGAAGCTGGAACGGTTTCCCCAGAAGCAAAAGCCTGTTTTGAATGGTTTAATGGTCTCGGTTTTCCTGACGTGAAAGACTGCCAGTTCATTTCGGTAACGGTGAAATGGTCGGATCCAAAAGGAAAGTGGCCAGCGCAACAGCAATCCAAAGAGGCTTTCCTGCTCGTCGGCAATCTGGATGCCTTCACGACGCTAGATTTTGAATTGTTCAGAAGCTCGCATCAGAAGACCGGTTCCATCACGCCGATGCTGATGGAAACCAGTTACCAGCCGGTCAATTTGAAAAAGCAAGCCAAGGCATTTCTGAAGCGGATTCAAAATCTGAAACGTGACGAAGATTTGTTTGAGCGGTTGGAAGAAAGAATCTCCAAGCGCGCCCGCACCTTCGTCTGGGCGTGGGCCTGCTGGCGCAACGGACTGAATGACGAGGCAGAACAACTTTATCAGGCGTCCAAGCATCTGCGCTATGGCAGCGAGGAGGTGGATGAAAATAATTTTCAGCGCGTTCTGGAAGAAGAAATTTCCGACGCCGTGATGTGGCGGGCGGTCATTGACTTTGGAAATACAGCCATCAGCCGGCCAAAACTTTTGGGGACATTTGAGAAATTTATCCGGCATTACCCGCACAGCAGCTACCAAGAACGAGCCAAACAAACTGCTGAAATGTTATCTCGAATGATTGCCGAAGATGAAGCCCACACAAAAAACACTCCGACAAATCTTGCCGTCTTGCCAGTCGAAGAACAGGTGCGTGAACTCATCTTCCAGCTACGCGACCAGCATGGTGAACAGCCCGGACAGCCAGATTGGTGCGACATTTTTAATGACTGGCACGGGACAACAAATTCTGCCGCGCACCAACTTGTCAACCTTGGCTATCCCGCCGTCCCGCAACTCATCGCCGCCTTGGAAGACCCGACCTTCACGCGGTCGGTCGCATATTGGCGGGATTTCACTTTCTCGCACAACGTGCTGACGGTTGGCGATTGCGCGGAGCAAATTATCGGGCGAATCACGGGGAAGTATTTTTATGTGGCGAATCACACGGCCGGTTATATGTCAACGGATGGCAAGGTTTCGGAAACGCACAAACTGGCCGAGGCATGGTGGGCCGAATTTCAAAAGAAAGGAGAAAAGCAAACGCT
>JAYVQV010000091.1:0-10667 GCA_043776855.1 Limisphaerales bacterium
ATGAATCAAGTCCGCGACGGCCTCGGCCTGCGCGAGGTCAATGCGGCCGTTGAGAAATGCGCGCTTGGTGAATTCCCCCGGCTCCGCCATGCGGGCGCCGCTGGCGAGCAACGTGTCGAGCACCAGCTTGGCCGGCAACAATCCGCCGTGACAGGAAATCTCCACGGTGTCCTCGCGCGTGAACGTGCGCGGCGCGCGCAAGACGGCGAGGAGAACTTCATCAATCACCTGCGCCGCGCGAATAATTTTTCCGTATTGAATCGTGTGCGTCGGCGCGGCGGAGGGCTTGAGCGAAGTTTTTCCAACCGGGTGAAAACATTTATCCGCGATGGCGAACGCCTGCGCGCCGGACAAGCGCACGACGGCAAGGCCGCCTGCTCCGAGCGGCGTGGCAATCGCAGCGATGGTGTCGTCAAACATGAAGGCAGGTTACAGGTTGAAGGTTGAAGGTTGCAAGTTGGACGCCGCGCCGCTGGAGTTCAACCTTTAGGTTGTCAGGCACGCTAAAGCGTGAACTCCAACTAAACATGGCGGCAGTTGCCCAACTGGTTTTCCGCATCGCGGCCTTGTAAAAACAGCCGCGCCTTCTCGTAGCTTTTCTTGTGCAGATAATGCAGCAGCGTCGGGTCGGTGGCGCGCGGGAGTTGCGCGGTCAGGGCATCGAGGTGCGCGAACAGCGGCAGCAAGTTGGGCTTGGGATTCGCCGTGGGCATGGACTTCACGGCGGCGTCCAGTTGGACGAGCGCGGTGAGGATTTCTTTTTCGACGGGAGAATTCATGGCGGAAAATTTATTGGCCGAGCCATTGCCCCAGCGCGCGGGTAAAGGCGGAGCGTTGGAAATTAACTTCGCCCAGCAGATACATCGCCGTGAACGTCCGCACCAAACCCGAAACCAGCGTGATGATGAGCGCCGCCGACAAATAAGTGCCGAACGCATGCACCGGGTCCGGCGTCAACACGCGCGGCACGGACTGATACAAAACCCAGATGGTCACCACCAGGCCGACGCTCCAGCTCACCGCCGGATGCACCGTCGCGCCGAGGTTGAGCACGTGCAGCAGCAGCAGGGGACTGAACCCGTAGGCCATCACCGTGAACGCCTGCAAAAAAGTCCGGCGTCCGTGAAACGTCTCGATGGCAAAATGCAGCAGCACCGCGCACAGCAGCACCGCCAGCAAAAACAAGCCCGCCTGCAGGATTTCAAAATGCACCGCCATGGTTTCCGTGAAGACCTTGAGCTTGCCGAAGCGCGGCTGCCATTTGCCCCAGTGCATCAGCCCCCAGCCCTCCGCCGCCGTGACGACGGCGATGAGCGGCAGCACCTGCACCGCGAGAATGAACACGAAGCCGCGCTTCGCCTCGGCAATTTTCTGCCAGGCGACACTCGGTTCAAAAATCAAGAAGAATACCGTCAACATTCCCGCGCACAGGATAAAAAGTTTTTGCGCGGAAACAATCAAACTCTCGCCCGCAGTTTTTAAGCGGGTGTCGCTTGACCCGGTGGCGGTCTGGCTCCCTCGCCCCGCGAGGCACGAGCGGGGAGAGGGTTGGGGAGAGGGGATTTTAATGTCTTAAACCATTGGCCTCCTCTCCCCTGTCCATAGCCGCTGTCGCTGCTCCTCCTCCGAGGAGGAGAGGGAGTGGAATCCAGTGCGTAGCTCAACCGTGGCAAGCTGCACCCAAGCCCGCCGGAATTTTGAAAAAATTCTTCCACCGCCGCGCGGCGCGTGATTAACTGGCCGGGTGAAGGAAAAAGTGGACCTCGGCATCTGGAGCTGGCTCACGCAGGCGGTCGTCGCGCTGATTGCGATTGCCGCGCTGCTGCTCATCGGCATGTCCTACCTCCCCCTGATCCAGAAGAACGAGCGGATGCGCCGCGAACTCGACCGCCTCGAATCCGACGTGACCAAGCAGAAACAAATCTCCGAACAGTTCCAGCAGGAATTGAACGCGCTCCGCAACGATTCCAAAACCGTCGAGCGCCTCGCCCGGCAAAACCTCGGCTACGCCAAGCCAGATGAAACGGTATTCAGGTTTGAGACGAATGCCGTGGCGCGGTGAGACGGGCGAAGTCAAAGCCAACGCGGCGGGTGAGTCAAGCTCCGGCGCAGCTTGAAACTATGCTTGACCAATCCTCCTCGTTCTCATCCTCATCGTCATCCTCATCCTCAAATTCTTCGGGAAGGATGAATGACGATGAGGATGATTCGTTGGCCGCTGATTTTCAGACACGCTCTAAACCGGAACGATGCAATCGGAAAAAGCCGACAAACGCAGAGGCGCAGAGAACACAGAGACCCGCAGAGATTTTTGGAAACAAAGCCAACCCACTGACTGATGCCTGAAATCATCTGGTAGTTTTCTCTGCGAACCTCTGCGTTCTCTGCGCCTCCGCGTTTTTTGGATTATTTTCAACAGCATCGTTCCGGCTAAAGAATTAAAAATAATCTGTCCCCTTTCCGTGTTTGGCGGCATTTAATGGTAGATGCACGAACTGGATGACAACGCCTTGCTGCGACATTGCGCGGAACAAAACTCCGAGACCGCCTTTGCCACGCTCGTCGCGCGCCATGTGGACAAGGTCTATTCCACCGCGCTGCGCCACACGCGCAATGTCCACGCCGCCGAGGAAATCACGCAGGCGGTCTTCGTCATTTTGGCGCGCAAGGCAAAATCATTGCGCCGGCACACCGCGCTGTCCGGCTGGCTGTATGAAACCGCGCGGCTGACGGCGCTCACCCACATCCGCAGCGAAATCCGCCGCGCCCGCCGCGAACAGGAGGCCCACATGGAAACCGCCTTGAATGAAAATGAATCCGCAGCGTGGTCGCACATCGCGCCGCTGCTGGACGATGCGATGGACAAATTGAACGCGACGGATCGCCACGCCGTCGTGCTGCGGTATTTCGATGGCAAGAGCCTGGGCGAAGTCGGCACGGCGCTGGGCGCGAGCGAAGACGCCGCCAAGAAACGCGTGACCCGCGCGGTGGAAAAGCTGCGCGGCTGGTTCACCAAACGCGGCGTGACGCTGTCGGCGACGGTTTTGACGGCGGCGATTTCCGCGAACTCCGTGCAAGCCGCGCCGCTCGGTTTGGCGGCGACGGTCACGGCGGCGGCGGCGAAAGGCGCGGCGGTCAGCGGTTCAACATTAACCCTCATCAAAGGAGCATTGAAAATTATGGCATGGACAAAAATGAAAACGGCGATTGTGGTAACAGTGGGCGTGCTGCTGGCGGCGGGAACGGCAACGGTTACGGTCACAGAAATTCAAAAACACCGGACTTATCCATGGCAAGTTGAAACAGACGATCTCAATAAAGTCCTAGCCGCAGCTCCACCCATGGTGGAAATTCGCCCCGCAAAATTTTCAAAGTCTCGCGTAACCGTAACGCATCACTCTGATGGCAACGTGCAGAGACTAGAGTTCGGCATTCCAATTCAAATGATGCTTTTCGAAGCCTACGACTCCCGTCCAACCCGGGCGATTCTTCCGAAACTCCCGCAGGATAAATATGACTTTATCGTCAGTCTGCCCCAAGGTTCGTCCGAAGCACTGGCTCAAGAGATAAAACAAAAGTTTGGCTTTATTGGCAAAAAAGAATTGTTAGAGCGAGATGTTCTTCTACTCAAGCTCTCAAACCCTGACGCTCGGGCCTTCAAAGCAAATACAAATTTTGTAGCAGGCCATGATGATGGTGATGCACATTTTAATAAAACAATCGGCGATTTAATATGGCAAAATTCATTAGAAGACACTTTGCATCTGCCGATCCTTGATAAAACCGGACTCTCAAATCGGTATGACTACACTTTTCACTATCCCGAATGGAATCCTTCTTGGAGCACAAATTTCAATGCGCTGAAACAGGGCTTGAAAGACGCGTTACATAGCCAACTGGGTTTGGAACTCGTGCCGAGCCGCGAGCCGGTGGAAATGCTCGTGGTCGAAAAGGTGAAATAATTTCGCGCAGCGCAGTCCGTCGGCGGCGCGCGGCGTTCACGCCGCTTCAACTCACGCGCACCAGCAAGCGTAGAAATTTTCCAGCGCCTCCGCCAGTTCGCACCTTGAAGCGACCTGAAGGTCGCGCTCCCCAGCGCCATGGGAGCTGGCGCTTCGTCCCAGAGGGACAACTGGAAATTAGCCAGACACAATGTGTCTGGTAGGCCGCACAACCGGATTCAGTCCTGAAGGGACGGTGGATTCGCCGTCCTTCCATCGTCCCGCCGGGACGAAAATAATTTCACGCAATCCCACCAGCCACTTCGTAGCTGGCTAATTTCCCGTCGTCGCTCCGCGACTGCCCGGCGCGCGGCGTTCACCCGTCCTCCTTAGTCCCGCACGCGGGACGGAGGGTGGACGCCGCTTCAATTCCCGTCCGCCCGTCCGCAGAAAAAGTTCCAACGTCTCCGTCCCCGCGTGCGCTGAAGCGGGCTGAAGCCCGCGCTCCCCAGCGCCGTCGGCGCGGGTCAATCCCAACGGGATTGAATCATTCAGCCCAGGGTTGCTCGGCACGAGCTACCCTGGGTATGGGAACGGAAATACCACAACCCTGAAGGGGTTGTATCCATCCGCCTAACGTCCCCACCGCTACAACCCCTTCAGGGTTGAAAATCTTTTCACGTTGTTACCCAAGGTAGCCCGCTGCGCGGACAACCTTGGGCTGAATGACGTAATCCCGTTGGGATAAAAGGCAAATCTGATTCAGCCTCAAACCTGTTCCCAGCGCGAGCCGGTGGAAATGCTCGTGGTCCCGTGGTTTGGTTTTACTTCCAAAAATCTCTGCGGTTCTCTGCGTTCTCTGCGCCTCCGCGTTTGTCCGGCTTTTTCCGACGGCATGGTTCCGGGTTAGAAAATATCCTCACCCCTCCTCCTCAATCCTGTTCTCCTCCGAGGGGCGAAGGAAGCCGGAGCCGCCTTCGCTCATCGAAAAATTTTCCGGCGCACTTTTCTCCCGCCGCTCCCAATTCAGCGCCGCCAAAAATCCGCGCGCCTTCGCCAGCGTCTCCTCATATTCCGCCGCTGGCCTGGAATCCGCCACGATGCCCGCGCCGACGTTGAAGTGCGCCGCGCCATCTTTGCAAACCGCCGTGCGGATCGTGATGCTCAACTGGCTCTCGCGATTGAATCCCAAATAACCAAGGCAACCGCAATACGGCCCGCGCGAAACCGGTTCCAGTTCGTCAATGATTTCCATCGCGCGAAATTTCGGCGCACCCGTAATGCTGCCGCCGGGGAAACTCGACGCGAGCGCGGCGAAGTGCGTCACGTCTTTTCGCAACCGGCCTTCGACCGTCGCGACCAAGTGCTGCACCTGCGCGAATTTTTCCAGCTTCGCCAGCTCCGGCACTTGCACGGAACCGTATTCGCAGACGCGCCCCAGATCATTTCGCAGCAGGTCGGTGATCATCACCAGCTCGGCAAGTTCTTTCGCGCTCGTCTGCAATTCATAGGCAAGCTGCGCGTCCTGCGTGGCGTCATTCGCGCGCGGACGCGTGCCTTTGATGGGGCGCGTGACGATGTGCGAACCGCTCATGCGGAGAAATTGTTCCGGCGAAGACGAGGCGATTTCAAAATCGCCGCAGTCCAGAAACGCCGAGAACGGCGCGGGTGAAACGGCGGAAAGTTTCTGAAACAATTCCCAGCCGGTGAAATTGATTTGCGCCGTCAGCCGGTGCGAAAGGTTGACCTGATAAATGTCGCCGCTGCGGATGTAATTTTGCGCGCGTTGAACTTTGGAAATGAATTCTTCGCGTGATAAATTTGAGTTCACAACCGCCCTCACTCCGGCCCTCTCCCCCGGGAGAGGGGGAAACGGTTGCCGCTGCTCGTGCAAATTGACGGCCTCGGATTGTTCCTGACGCTGGCACAACTTCTCCCGCTCCCTGTCGGAAAGGGAGAGGGCCGGGGTGAGGGTTTGGTTAATCCGTTCAACTAATTTATTTTTCCAAAATTCCAATCGTTCCCCTGCCCGCGCCTCGCTGCGCGAACCGTCGGCGTTCAGGCCGGTGGATATGATGCTGACCTTGCCAAGCTGATGATCGAAAACCACGAGGCTGTCGTAGAAACCAACGTGGCAATCCGGCAGTTCCAAATCATTCACGGCGCGGCGCGGCAGTTTTGGCTCAGTAAAATTTTTCAGGTCGTAGCCCCAGTAACCGAACGCGCCGCCGAGCGGGAACGGCGAATCAATCTCATCCAGCAACTCGTAACGCGCCATCAGCGCATCGAGCAGATGCCAGGGATTGCCGAATTGGGTTTGGGGTTTGGCGTCCGGCGTCTGGGGAAAACTGCTTTCGCAACGCGAACCAAAACTGCGAAAGGTGAGAAACGGATTCGCGGTTACGAACGAGTAGCGCGCTTGCGCGGCATCGAACGAGGAACTGCGGAGCAAAACAATTCCCGCCTCACCGCGTAATTGCTCGACGAGCGATTCCGGCGTGTGCGCGGTCTGGATTTCCTGGATCAGCGGGCGCATTAAAGTTTTTGTTTGTCCAACCATTGCGGCAGACGCACAGCCGGGTCAGGCCCGTCCAGCCATTGCCTGCAAGACTTGATGAAGATTGGTGAGCCGCCCTTTTGATCCGTCGGCCAAGGCATGGCGGCGCTCGATGGCGGCGGCCTGGCGGGGATTTTTTTGTGCGGCCTGCACGGACGCCATGCGTTCGCGCGCCTCGGCTCGCTTGAGTTGGGAAAAAGTTTTTGCGCTCACGGTTCTACCTTATCACGCGCCCGTTTTTTGGCGACGGAAAAACGGTGCCGGACGTAGTGGCACAGGCTTCTAGCCTGTGAGTTTCAATGTAAGGGAACGTGCTGCAACCAGAAACTCACAGGCTAGAAGCCTGTGCCACTATTACCGAAACGCCTTCGCCGGCATTTCGGGCGGGCTGACGCGGCGCTGGTATTCGAGGATGAAATCAATCGCCTCCTGCGGTTCGTCCACGAAATGCACCAGATCAAGGTCGCCGGGGCTGATGAGTGCCTCTTTTTCCAGATGCGTTTTCATCCACGCAAACAAACCCTTCCAATGCTCGCGGCCATACATGATGAGCGGAAATTTCGGGATGCGTCCGGTCTGCACCAGCGTGAGGACTTCGTAAAATTCATCGAGTGTGCCAAAGCCGCCGGGCATGAAGATGAACGCGAGGCTGTATTTCACGAAGCAGACTTTGCGCGAAAAAAAGTAGTGGAAATTCACCGGCACGTTGGCGAAACGATTTCCGGTCTGTTCGTGCGGCAGTTCGATGTTGAGGCCGACGGATTTTCCACCCGCGTGCGCCGCGCCTTTGTTCGCCGCCTCCATGATGCCCGGCCCGCCGCCGGTGACGACGGCGAGGTTGTGCTTGGCGAGGCCCTTGGCGATTTCCTGCGCGGCGTGATAATACTTGTCCTCCGGCTTCGTGCGCGCGGAGCCAAAAATCGTGACGGCGGGTCCGACCTTGGCGAGCGACTGAAATGAATCCACGAACTCGGCCATGATGCGGAAGATGCGCCACGGGTCTTCGCGCATGATGAAGGTGGTGTCGTTCGGGTGCTCGCTCATGGCGGCAACATAGACCTGCGCCGGACTGGAAACAAGTTTGGAGCGGCTGGCCGTGCTCACAACCGAAAAACCCAAGGACAAGGAGGATGAATCAGCTCACGGTTTTTTCTCCAGCCCCTCGATCAACCGCAACTGCTGCCGGATGTCCATTCCCCGCCTTCGCGGCTTGCTTCCGCGTGGCTGGCGGTGGTTAAATTTCCGGCGTGAGCAAACCAGCCAAATCACAGTGGGACTTCGGCGAACTATTTTCGCCGGAAGAAACGCGCAAAGTTTTATCGGTCGGCGAACTGACGCAAAAAGTTCGGGCGCTGCTGGAAAAATCCGTCGGCACCGTCTGGGTCAGCGGCGAGATCACCAACCTCCGCGCGCAAGGTTCCTCCGGCCACGTCTATTTCACGCTCAAGGATGCGGCGGCGCAGTTGAGTTGCGTGCTCTTCAGCCGCGAAAAAGTTTCCCAGCGCGATCTGCTCGCGGATGGGCAAAAAGTTTTACTCCAAGGCGACGTGACCGTTTACGAGGCGCGCGGCCAATACCAGATGATCGTCCGTGCCGTGGAATTGCAAGGCGTCGGCGCGTTGCAGGTGGCGTTTGAAAAGTTGAAACAGCGGCTCGCGGCGGAAGGTTTGTTCGCGGCGGAGCGCAAGCGTCCGCTGCCGCGTTTCCCGCAGCGCATCGGCCTCGTCACCTCCCCGACGGGTGCGGCGATCCGCGATGTGTTGCACGTCATCCAGCGGCGCAATCCCGGCATGGAAATCATCCTCGCCCCCGCCCGCGTGCAAGGCGACGGCGCAGCGAAGGAAATCGCCGAGGCGATTCGGATGCTGAATGAATTCGGTGAAGCAAAAGCGGAAAGCGGAAAGCGGAAAGCGGAAATTGATTTAATTTTACTTACGCGCGGCGGCGGGTCGCTGGAAGATTTGTGGGCGTTCAACGAGGAACCGGTGGCGCGGGCGATTTTTGAATCGGCGCTGCCCGTCGTCTCGGCGGTCGGGCATGAGATTGATTTTACCATCGCGGATTTCGTGGCGGATTTCCGCGCGGCCACGCCGAGCGCGGCGGCGGAAATCATCACGGAAGGATTTTTTGCGAGCCGCGAGTTCGTGGCGAACGCGCCGGCGTTGCTCCAGCGCGCCGCGCGGCGGAAAGTTGACCGCGAGATTGAAAATTTCGATTCGTTCGCCGGGCGGCTGGCGCGGTTGCATCCACGCCGCAAGCTGGATGACTCGTTACAGCGGCTGGATGATTTGCAAGCGGGACTTTTACGCGGGCTGAAAACAGCGGCGCGTTCGCGGGGCGTGGGGTTGCAAAATCTGGCGGGAAGATTTTTGCGCGCCCAGCCAGCGCTGGCCTTGAAAGCGCGGCGGGAACATTTGCGGCAACTGGAGAAACGCCTGAACTCGCTCGGCCCGGAGCAAGTGCTGGCGCGCGGCTACTCCATCACCACGGACGCGGCGACCGGGAAAGTTTTGCGCGACGCCCAGAAAATCAAGCCCGGACAGAAATTAAAAACGCGGCTGGCCAAGGGCGAAGTGGTCAGCGCCGCTGATTGAGCCCGAACCCCGAATTGGGTAGCGGCAGGCATCCTGCCTGCCGTAGAGGGCGGCTTCCAGCCGCCCGGATCGGGCGTGGATTTTGAAAGAGGTCAGGGATTTTTTCCAGCGCCCGGCGATGAGCGACGTTTTTTCCGCCGGGCTGGAAGCCGCGGCTCTACGGCAGGCAGGATGCCTGCCGCTACCATGCCATCGCCGACCGCACCTTGGTTTCAACTTCCGAATTCGGATTGAGCCGTCCTGATTTTTAGAACGGCAGCGAAAAATTTATTTCCGCTTCCACGCGCGGTAAAGATTGTCGAACTGGAATTCCACCGTGGGCGCGAGAAATTTTTTGATGAGCCACGCCAGCGGAATCGCCAGCATCGCCGAGGCGAGCACGTCGGAGAGATGATGCCATTGCAGCGCGACGCGCGACCACATCACCGCCAGCGCGAAGATCCACGCCACCGCGCCCCAGCCGCGATGCAGCAGCGTGGCCGCCACCGCCAAACCCGCCGCCACCGCCGCGTGGCCGGACGGAAATGCACTGAACGCGGCCTGCCCGATGATGAAATGGCCGTCGTGCCACACGCCGTAAAATCCCGGCAGCACACCTTGTGGCCCGTGCGCTTCCGGGCGCGTGCGCCCCACGAGCACGCGGAGAATCGTTGCGCTTAAACCGATGAGCAGCGCGGAACCCATCACGGAAAAAATCTGCGCGGCCACGCGCGGGCGGTTCAGGAAAAAATAAATCACGGCAAAAATAATTCCCGCGCCGCCCACGATTTCGCCTTCGCCCAGCTTGGAGCACCACCACGCGAAGTTTTTCAGGTCGGGATTATTCGTCGTGTCCAGCGCGGCATCCGCGCGGGCATCCAGCAGGAAGCCGGCGGCGATGACCAGCCCCGCGACCATCAGCCACGGGAGGAAATAAAAGCGCATCTTGGACTCATGTTGCACGACGCGAAGTTAAACTTTGCGCGCGGAAATAAAAATCCAAATCGCCGGCTACCATCACGGCGATGGCAGGTGGACTGGGTCGCGCTGCGACCCGGTTTGCCTGCGGAGCAGGCACTTTGTGGGATGAACATTTTCTGACCTGCGAAACATTCCGTCGCCTGACGCTTCGCTCGGCGACGGGTTTTTCGCAGCGCGAAAAACGCCACCAAACAACTCTGCCAGTTAGCTAAGTTTGAAAGCGAAACCCTTTGCCGCTGTTCCCCTCACGCCCTAGACTGCGCGCGATGTCTTCCTGGTTCGACAAACTTGCCGCGCGTCCGCAGCGCAGCCTCGTGCTGCTCGGCTGCCTGCTGCTGCTCGCCGGCAACGCCATTCTACCGTTGACCGACCGCGACGAGGCGCGCTTTGCCGAAGCGTCGCGCGAGATGATCCAGCGCGCGGACTTTGTGGTGCCGTGGTTCAACAACGCGTGGCGCTTTGACAAACCCGTCTTGATTTACTGGTGCCAGATCGCGAGCTACAAAGTTTTAGGCGTGAATGAATTTTCCGCGCGCCTGCCGTCCGCCATTTTCTGCGTGGGAACCGCCCTGCTGCTGGCGCGCTGGGCGAAGAAGCGTTCCGACAATCGCACCG
>JAYVQV010000092.1:0-2723 GCA_043776855.1 Limisphaerales bacterium
CTCGCCGCCGTGTTGAACGCGGGCAGCTACACGAACATTTCCACCGACCCGAAACGTTTCTACCGTGCCGCGCGCACGGCGGTGGCGGCGTTTGATTCCACCGGCACGACGAGCATCGGCGGCGGCGGCGGCAGTTCAACGGTTGCGCCGGGCGGCACGGCCACGCGCGGCACGACTGTCACTGTCACCATCACCATCACTGCGCCGCCGAACCTTCCGCCAGCCAATGCGCCGATCACCAGCGTCACGCTCGCTGGCAGCATCGTCGGCACGGGTATCAGTTACGCCACCTCCGGCACGGTCATCGCCACGTTCGCGATTCCGGCAGGAGCCAGCACCGGCGCGCAAAACATCGTCATCGTTTTCACGAACGGCCCGACCTACACGCTGACGGGCGGCCTCACCATCAATTGAAATTCTTCCGCGCGAGCAGGAGAAACAGGCCGGGATGAATCAAATTCATCCCGGCCTGATTTTTTATTTGTGGGACGATGTTTGAAATCGCATTTAATTATTCGGGCTGAAAAAAAAACGACAGGCGAAATTTTTCCACCTAGTTTGCGCCTTGGAAAATCGCCAGCAAAACAGTGGCCGCAGAAGTTTTTTCACCGTGGCAACCGTCGTGGCACTGGCATTGCTAAAGGAAGCTCGGTTGCGGTTGTTGTGGTTTAGGGTGGGGAACCACGAGCGCTTGGATGGCTGTAGGAGGTGTTTCAGGCGTTCGTTGCAACTCGGGGGCGGCACAACGCACGCGTCCGTCGGCCTTGTCTGTTTTTGTTCTGCGCTCACAAGGGGGTGGCAGTCGAAACGGTTGAACCGGCCGGGCGCGTGCGTGTGAATCGGGAAAGTTTTCTTTATGCCGGAATTTCCACTCATGCAGCTTCTCGTCGTGACAGCGCTATTCGCGTGGTTTAATTTCCGCGCATGGCAAAAACGATTTTGACGCTGGGTCACTCGCCCGACCCCGATGACGCTTTCATGTTCTACGCGCTGGCGAAGAATTTGATTCCCACGCACGGCTTTCATTTTCAACACATTCTCCAGGACATCCAGACGCTGAACGAACGCGCCACGCGTGGTGAGCTGGACATCTCCGCCGTCAGCATCCACGCCTACGCCTTCGTGTCGGACAAATACGCGCTCCTCCCCAGCGGCGCGAGCATGGGCGATGGCTACGGGCCGATGCTCGTGGCGAAACAGAAATTTTCCCGCGAAGAAATTGCGAAGAAAAAAATCGCCGTGCCGGGAACCATGACCAGCGCGTTCCTCGCGTTGCAACTCTGGCTCGGCAAACCCGCGAAGGAATTCAATTACGTCGTCGTTCCGTTTGACCAAATTTTTCAGGCGGTGAAAAGTGGCGTCGCGGAAGTCGGCCTCATCATCCACGAAGGCCAGCTCACGTTTCAAAACGAAAAGCTCGTCTTGTGCGAAGACCTCGGCGTGTGGTGGGGCCGCGAGCAAGACGGCCTGCCGTTGCCGCTCGGCGGAAACGTCATCCACAAAAAATTCGCGCCCGACGTGCGCAAGCAGATTTCCGACACCCTTACCGCGAGCATCCAATACAGCCTCGACCATCGTCCCGAAGCCGTGCAGCACGCGTTGCAATACGCCCGCGACATGGGTCGCGATCTCGCGGATAAATTTGTCGGGATGTATGTGAACCACTGGACGCTCGACTACGGCGAGAAGGGCCGGGAATCCATCCGCCGTTTTCTCGGTGCGGCCTACGAGCGCGGCATCATCCCGCACCGGCAGGAACTGGAATTTGTCGTGTGACGCCGCCGTAGTGGGACAGGCGTCTCGCCTGTCCAGTTGCCGCTTTGGGAAACGACGTTGCATTTTTAATTTATGAAACTCATAACAACCAAAAAAATTATTACAACGCTTGTGCTGACAGCCTTTGCCATCGCCGCCCCCGCGAAAGAATTCCTCGTCTATTTCGGCACCTACACGAACGCCTTGAGCCGGGGCATTTACGTCGCGCGGCTGGATGCGGACACGGGAAAAATTTCCGCGCCGGAACTCGTCGCGGAAGTGGCGAACCCGTGCTTCCTGAATCTCTCGCCCGACCGCCGCTTTCTCTACTCCGCTAACAGCACAAAATTCGATGGCAACAACGGCTCCGTTTCCGCTTTCGCCGTGGATAAAAAATCTGGCGCGCTGAAATTGCTCAACGAAAAATCCTCCGGTGGCAACGGCCCATGCCACGTCAGCGTGGACGCCTCGGGAAAAGTTTTGCTCGCTGCGAACTACGGCAGCGGCAGCGTGAAATCGTTTCGGTTGGAGAACGACGGCAGCATCGGCGCGGACGGTTCGCTCTTGCAGCACACCGGTAGCAGCGTGAACACCAACCGCCAGGCCGCGCCGCACGCGCACTTCATCGCCGCCGATCCGGGTGACGGTTTCGCGCTCACCTGCGATTTGGGACTGGATCGCGTGATGGCTTATCGGTTGAACACCACCAACGCCGCGCTGGAAGTGCAATACGGTTACTCCATGGCCGACGTGCCGCCGGGCGCAGGCGCGCGGCATCTGGCGTTCAGTCGCGATGGCAAGTCCGTGTATGTGCTCAACGAAATGGGCTGCTCCATTTCGCGTTTTAGTTGGGATGCAAAAAACGGTTTGCTCGAACTGCAAGACACGGTTTCTGCGCTGCCGTCCGGCGTGGAACTGCAAAAGAATTTTACTGCCGCCGAAATTCTCGTCCATCCGTCCGGCAAGTT
>JAYVQV010000093.1:0-2721 GCA_043776855.1 Limisphaerales bacterium
TTCACCGGCACTTTGCCGCAGAGAAACGCCGCCTGATTCACCAGCGCGCCCGGCACGCTCGGCGGCAGAAAAATTCCGACCATCCCCTGCCCTTGCCAAACTTTTTTCAGCCGGCGCGCGAGGAAAACCGTTTTCACCAATGCCTGACCGAAGTTAATTGAGCCGCTCGTCACATCCGTCATCGCAAACCGCGAGGAATGACGCCGCGCGCAACGGACGAAATTGCGCGGCATCGGTTCCAGCTTGGCACGGCGAAATTGCCACGCGTCGGCGATGAGTTCCTGCACCGCCTCGCGCACCTCGACATGATTCGCGTTCGGCGGCATCGCTTTTCCGAAACTCACCGTCACGGGATGCGGCAGGCGTTGCGGAAAACGCCGCACCAGGCGGCCATGCTCAAAACTGGTCGGGCTGCCGATGACGCCGTCGAGCGAAATGGGAATGATGGGCGCGTCCACATCTTTCATGATGCGCTCGAAGCCGCGCTGGAACGGCAGCAACTGCCCGATGCGCGTGATCTGTCCCTCGGCAAAAATGCAGACGACCTCGCCATTGCGCAGCGCGTCGCTCGCGGCTTGCAGTGAGTGCAGCAGTTCGCGCGGACGCTGCTCGGACGAAACGGGAATGACCTTCAACATTTTTGCGAATGGTTTGATGAAACGCTGCTCGTAGATTCCCTTGAACATCAGAAAGCGAATCGGCCGGTCCGTGGCCGCGATGACCAGCAGCGCGTCGGCGAAGGAAAGATGGTTGCACACGAGCAACGCGCCGCCTTTCGCGGGAAAGTTGTCGCGCCCGACGATGCGGATTTTGTAAATCGTATTCGTCGCGCACCACAACACGAAACGCAGCAGCGCGTCGGGCAGCAGAATCAAAACGTAGATGGCTCCCACCAGCGTCAGCAATCCGCCGACGAGAAAAATCCCGCGCGGCGTGAGTTGAAATTGTTGCACGAGCAGCCAGTGCGCGCCGGATGCGAGGAATACGCCGACGAACGACAGCAAATTTGCCACGGCTTGAATCTGCCCCTTGTTTTCCGGCGCGGGACGGTGTTGCAGCAGCGCCATAATCGGCACGATGAAGAAGCCGCCGGAAAATCCCAGCAACGCCAGCAGCGCGAATGACGCGTGCAATCCCGCGCCCGGCCAGGCGAGCAGCCCGGAAAAAATCGTGAGGCCAAACGCGCCGAGCGGCACGAGGCCGTATTCAATTTTTCCACCGGACAAATAGCCCGCCGCCACGCTGCCCAGCCCGATGCCGAGCGCGAGCGCGACGTTGAGCAGGCCAACGTGCGTTTCGCTGACGTGCAGGACGTTTGCGCCGAAGAACACGACGTTCAACAACAGCAGCGCGCCGAGGAAACTGAAGTAGGTGTTGCCGATGACGGCGAGCCAGAGCGGGCGGTCGCCGCGCATGGCGCGAAGTTCGCGCCAGACTTCGGCAACGAAGTTGAGCTTAAATTTCTTCGTCGGGTTCGCCGCTGGAATTTTGCTGATGTGACGCGCCGCCGTCAGGCCGATGACCGTCAGCCCCAGCAGCAGCAGCCCCGGCCAGAATTGTTTCACCTCGCGGCTGCCGTTCATGATGCCCGCCATCAGCGCCGCGACGAAGGTGCCGAGGATGATGGCCACGAACGTTCCCAGTTCCAAAATGCCGTTGCCCCACGAAAGTTTTCGCTCCGGCAACAGTTCCGGCAGCGAGCCGTATTTGCTCGGCCCGAAAAACGCGCTGTGCGTGCCCATCAGAAAAATGCAGACGAGCAGAAGATTCCGATCCATGCCGTGCAGCCCAATCATCGCCAGCGCGATGATAACAAACTCCAGCAGCTTGACGCCCAGCATCACCGAGCGTTTCTGGAAACGGTCGGCCAGAAAACCGCCGGTCATGGAAAATAAAATGAACGGCACCGCGAACAGCGCCCCGGCCATCTCCCCGAAATGATTTTTCTCCGGGTCGGACATCGTCGTGCCAAACACGGCGCACAGCACGACGAGGTTCTTGACGATGTTGTCGCTGAACGCGCCTTGGAACTGCGTGACGATGAGCGCCCAGAAACCGCGGATGGCGGATGGGGTCTGGCGGATGGGGTCTGGGGTTTTGTTCACGACGTCAAGCTACCAGTCCGCACGGTTAAGTGGGAATTGAAAAACTTACCGGGGCATCGTTTCCGACAATGCGGGCAAGCACACCGGAGCGCCGAGCATCGCTCAGCACGATTGAAATGAAGGTAGGCACTGGCCGAGCAATGCTCGGCGCTCCGCTCATTTTGCCGTCGGCGTCTGCTTTTTCAAATCGCCGCCGTCGTTGAACAACTCGTCCTTGCCAAGATGTTGCTTCACGAATTTTTGCAACGCGGAAGTTTCCGCGGTGAGAATGATGCTGCCATCCACTTTGCGATGCGCGATGGCGGCGGGATTTTTTTCGAGGAATTTTTTGACCCAGTCAGGGTCGCAGAACGCGAGGCTCAACTTCTTCGCTTCCAGTTTCACGCGGAGCAACAGATGGCCCGGAATCATCGCCGTGCCAACGGTGCCGGCCTGATTGGTGGCGTATTCACATTCCGTCGGCGTGAGGTCGAGGAACAGATCCGCGCCGAGCTTGAACAGATGGCCTTCAAATTTTCCGGTCTTGCCCTTGTCCTCGGTGAGCGCGACGGCGTAGGAATTATTGGTGGCCGTTTCAAATTTCCACGAGGCCGGGCTGTCCTTGTCCTCATCTTCC
>JAYVQV010000094.1:0-10617 GCA_043776855.1 Limisphaerales bacterium
CTGTCCGGTTCATGACGTCAATCTAGCTGAATTGTTGTTCAGGGCAAGCCCCGGTCAAAGTGAGATGTTTTCACCAAAACAAAATTACATCCTCGGCGCTGCCGGCTTGTTCGGTTCCGCCCAGCCGTTCGCGCCGGTGGCGTGGAGTTTGCGTTTGAAAACTTTGTCACCGCACGTCGCGAACAACGTGTCGAATTTTTCCCCACCGAAACAAAGGTTCGCCACGCGACCGTTCGGCGTCGGCAGAATGCACTGCACCCGCCCCGCCTGATCGCAAACTTGAATCCCCATCCGCGTCGCGACGTAAAGCCGGCCATCGCGGTCACAGCGGATGCCGTCCGCGCCCGCGTCGTCGTCCGTGTCGCGCTCGTGGAGCCAGTAGTATTTTTGTTTGTCCGCCAGCGCGCCGTCCGGCTGAATCGCATAACTGTAAATCCAGTGCGACTTGTAATCGGCCACATACAACAGCGACTGGTCGAGCGACAGCGTGACGCCGTTCGCGTATTTCAGCCCGGTGTCCACGACGGATTTTTCGCCGGACGGTTTGATGAGCCAGACTTTGCACGGCGCGTTGGACGCGCTGGCCGAGGGGTCGGTGAAATAAATATTTCCATTGTGCGCCACCGCGATGTCGTTCCCGTGAATGTCCTCCGCGATAACCGCCACTTTTCCATCCGGGCCGTAAGCGAGAATCTGCGAGCTGGCGACGGCGTAAAGTTTTCCATCTGCACCGAACGCCTGGCCATTCGCGTGTTTGGAATCGGCGATGAATTCGGAAACTTTTCCATCAAGTGCGACCTGGTAAGTTTTGGAGTTGGGAATGTCGTTGAAGAAAACTTTGCCGCGCGAATTCGCCGCCGGGCCTTCGGTGAATTTGTAGCCCTCGCCCACCAGTTGCCAGTCTTCGCCGGGAATCAGGATGTTCGTGAGCGTGTCATTCTTCGTCGGCGAGCCGGTCACGCGCTGCGGCCAATCCTTCCAGAGCCAGCGCATCGCGTCGGGGAAAATCGCCGTGGCGTGCTTGCCACTGTGCGCGCCCTCGCCCCAGACGTGATTGACCTCGTAACCAGCGAACGTCAGCGCGCGTTCCATCGTCTGGTTCGCCATCCACCAGTCGCCGCCATATTTATTGTTGTCGTTGGAACCGTCCTGAAGAAAAACGCGGATGGGCTTCGGCTCAAATTTACGGATGAGCGATGGATACCGCGCGCCGCCGCGCAGATCCACGAACGTGCCGATGGCGCTGAACACGCGGTTGAATTCCTGCGGCCGTTCCCACGCAACGGTGAACGCGCAAATCGCGCCACTGCTCTGCCCGCCGATGGCGCGGTCATTGCCATCGTGTGATAGATGAATCGCGCGTCCGTCCGGCAGCGTGATTTTTTCCACGAGCGGAAAAATTTCCGAGAGCAGGAAGCGCGCGTAGCTGTCGCCAAGGCCGTCGTATTCGTAGCTGCGGTTGAAGCGGTCGAGCGCGTTGGTCGGGTTTGCGGCGGGCCGCACGCCGGGCTTCACGAAGATGCCGATGGTCACGGGCATTTCTTTTTTGGCGATGAGATTGTCGAACACCACCGGCGCATCGAGGCTCACGCCATCCTGCCCGACATAGACGCACGCGGGCTTGTCGGCGGTGTATTGCGCGGGAACATAAACCCAGTAATCGTGGCGCGTGCCGGGAAAAATTTTGGAATTCTCCAGCGTGAATTTCAGCACCTCGCCCTTCGGCACGCCCGGCTGCGGCTTGGAATCCACACCGGGGGAATAATCATCGGCGGCAAAAATCGCGGGCGCGGCGGTGAGGAAACAGAGCAAGGTGAGGAGAAGTTTTTTCATTTTGATGATTTGGGTTGCCGGTTAGGACGCGGCGGCGGGCGGAATGGTGACAAGACGTTTGTTCAATTGTTCTGTTTTCAAAACCGGCCAGAATGCTTCAACCGATTTGACATCGCCGCCGTTTCTGTCAATCGTGACGAACATGAACCTGAAGAAAATTATTTTGCCGGCCTTCATCAGCCTTGGCCTAGTCAGCCAGTTGCCCGCGGCGGAAATGTCACGCGGCTGGCTGCTCGTGGCGAACAAGGGCGACCATACGCTCGCCATCGTTGACCCCGTTGACGGCAGCACCGTCGCCGTCGTGGCGGAGGACGGCGTGACGGGGCATGAAGTTGTGGCCTCACCGGACGGTTCGCGCGCGTTCGTGCCGATCTACGGCAACGCCGGAGTCGGCCGCGCGGGAACGGACGGAAGTTTGCTGCGGGTGATTGACCTGGCGAAACACGAAATCACCGGCACGGTGGATTTTGGGAAAGGCGTGCGGCCGCATTGCGCCGTGATGGGGCCAAAGAACGGGCTGCTTTACGTCACCACGGAATTGGAAAACTGCCTCACGGTGATTGACCCGGCCACGTTGAAAATCATTTCCAAAATTCCTACCGGCCAGGCGGAGTCACACATGCTCGCCATCACGCGCGATGGCCGGCGCGGCTACACGGCCAACGTCGCGCCGGGAACGGTTTCGGTCCTCGACCTGGAATCGAACCGGGTCATCACCGTGATTCCCGTTGCGAAAAATACGCAGCGCATTTCGCTTTCGGTGGATGACCGGCGCGCGTTCACGTCCGACCAAGTCCAGCCGCAACTCATCGTGATTGACACCGCCACGAACGGCGTGGCGGCGCGCGTGGATTTGCCCAGCACCGGCTACGGAACCGCGCCGACGCCGGACGGACGCTGGCTGCTCGTGGCGTTGAATAAAATTAATCAGGTCGCCGTGGTGGACCTCGCGACGTTGAAAGTCGCGCGCACGCTGGACGTGCCGAAGTCGCCGCAGGAAATTCTCGTGCAACCGGACGGCGCGTTTGCCTACGTCGCGTGCGATGCCAGCAAACAAGTCGCGGTGATTGACGTGCGCGAATGGAAAGTGACGAAGTTCCTCAACACCGGCCCCGGCACGGACGGACTGGCCTGGGCGGTGCGGAAATAATTTTTTAGGGGCGCGGGTCTATGACCCGCAGCGGCCACGCCCAAACCGAACCGTTGCCAATAACGGTGACGTTCGGAAATCTGAAACGGCTGCGGCTCACAGAGCCGCGCTCCGCCGGCAAGCTCCGCGCGGTTTTGAAACTTTCTTCCGCCCTTCATTTTCGCTAGTTTCATTCTGGTGAGCGCCATCGCCGAGCCGAAATTCGCCTGGGAACCCTTCACGCCGCGCGGCGTGGCGGCGTTTTCGCGCGCGTCGCTGGAGCGGCTCATCGTCGTGCAGTCCATCCTCGCGCTCCTCGCCACGGCCACGGTCGTGTGGCTGCTCGCCAGCGGATTTTTCCCGACCGTGGATGCCGCCGTCGCCAACCTGCCGGACAAGGGCGACATCCGGCGCGGACAACTGGACTGGAAAGGCGAATCGCCAACTACGCTCGCCGAAGGACATTTTCTTTCGTTCAGCGTGGACGCCAAACACACCCGGCAGCTCCGCCTGCCCGCGCAATTTCAATTCGAGTTCGGCGCTGATTCCCTCGTTATCATCTCGCTGCTCGGCGAACTGGAAATTCCCTACCCGCCCGACCAGTCGTTCTATTTCAACCGTCGCGACGTGCAGCCAACGTGGGGCGCGTGGTCGCCCAACCTGCTCGGCCTCGCCGCCATCGGCACGTTTTTCGGGCTGCTGTTGACGTGGTGGCTGCTGGCAATAATTTATTTTTTTCCCGTGTGGCTCGTGTCGTATTTCACCGACCGCGACTTGAGTTTCCGCGCAAGCTGGAAACTGGCGGGCGCGGCGCTGCTGCCCGGCGCACTCATCATGTCGCTGGGGCTGGCGCTTTACGGACTGGGTGCGTTCGACCTCGTGCAACTCGCGTTCGCTTTTACGATGCACTTCATCATCGGCTGGATTTACCTGCTCGTCAGCCCGATGTTCCTCAACCGCGCATTGCCCGACGAAAAGAAAAATCCCTTCGGCGGAAAAATCTAAATGGAGCGCGGACGGCTCGTCCGCGCGTTGATGTAAAATAAAATCCACAACCGCCAAATTGAAACGCGTGAACTAAAAACAGCGAACGTCTTGGACTGCGAAAGCGGTGTCGCCGCAGTCCAAGTTGCGCCAGGCAGATAAGTCGTTTCCGAGCAACCACAGTTTTATTGAAACTACTCGCTTGCAAGCCAAACACGCGGACGAGCCGTCCGCGCTCCGTGCCGCACAAAATTTGACACCGCCTGCCCGCGCCTTTAGCCTTTGCGCCCATGTCGAAACTGCCGTTTGAACTCCTGCTCGCGCTGCGCTACTTGCGGCCCAAACGGACGTTTGTTTCCATCATCACCCTCATCTCCATCGTCGGCGTGGCGCTCGGCGTGGCGGTGCTCATCATCGTCATCAGCGTGATGAGCGGGTTCGACCACGACTTGCGCGAAAAAATTCTCGGCTTCAACTCGCACATCACCGTCATGCAGCAGTTTGGGCCGATGAAAAATTATTCCGCCGTGGCCGACACCGTGGCGAAAAATAAAAGCGTGCGCGGCGTCACGCCGTTCGTCATGGGGCCGGTGCTCGTGCGGACGCAAGGTGACACGAACACCCACGCGATGACCGACACGCCGGTCTTGCGCGGCGTGGATCCGTTGCACGAGAAAAAAGTCAGCGAGCTTCCCAACAAGGTCATCTTCGGCGAATTCGATTTGAGCGGTCACGGCATGGTGGTGGGCACGGATTTCGCGCGCAACATGGGGCTGCAACTTGGCGACCATCTCTCGGTCTATTCCGTCGGCGACTTTGAAAAAATCCGCGCCGTGCTGGAACAGAAAAAAAAAGGCGATGACATCACGATTCCCCTGCCCGCCGATTACGAGATTCGCGGAATTTTTCAGATGGGCTACAACGATTTCGACGCGCATGTCGTCATCACCTCGCTCGACAACGCGCAGGAAATGTATGACCTGAACGATTCCGTCCACGGTCTGCTCGTGATGGTGGACAACCCTGACCACGCTGGCATCGTAAAACGCGAACTGGAAAAATCTCTCGGCATTGATTACTACGCCGTAACGTGGATGGAACAAAATTCGACCATCCTCTCCGCGCTCGCCGTGGAGAAGAACGTGATGTTCTACCTGCTCTTCTTCATCGTGCTCGTCGCCGCGCTGTGCATCTTGAACGCGCAAATAACTTTCGTCATCCAGAAGACGCGCGAGATTGGAATGTTGAAAGCGCTCGGCGCGAGTCGGCTGCAGATTTCGGGAATTTTTCTTTTCCAGAGCGGCATCATCGGCGTCATCGGCGTCACCTCGGGCTTTGGATTGGGGATGTTGGCCGTCCATTACCGCAATGGCTTCCTTCACTTCCTGCGCCAAACTACCGGGCTGGAAATTTTTCCCGCGTCCGTCTATGGCTTTCCCGATCTACCCGCGCTCATCATGCCGCACGACGTCGCCATCATCTGCATCAGCTCGTTTGTCATCTGCCTCCTCGGCGGACTGTTGCCAGCGTGGCGCGCAGGAAAATTGAAACCGGTGGAAGCGTTGCGTTATGAGTGAATTTCTCCTGTCCGCCACCGGCCTGAAAAAATCTTACGCCATCGGCAGCCGCACGCTCGACGTGCTGCGCGGCGTGGATGTGGAAATTGCGCGCGGCGGTTTCGTGGCGTTGCGCGGCGCGTCCGGCACGGGCAAAAGCACGTTGCTGCATTTGATCGGCGGACTCGACACGCCGAACGCGGGTGAAATTATTTTTCGCGGCGAAAAACTTTCCGACTTTTCCGAAAGCAAGCTGACGCATTTCCGCAACCGCAGTGTCGGCTTTGTTTTTCAAGCGTATCATCTGTTGCCGGAACTGACCGCGCTCGAAAATGTCTGCCTCACCGCCCGCATCGCCCGCACCGCCGCCAGTGACGCCGAGAAACGCGGACGGGAATTGCTGCGTCGCGTCGGTTTGTCGGAACGCACCGACCACAAGCCATCCGAACTTTCCGGCGGCGAGCAGCAACGCGTGGCCATCGCCCGCGCGCTCATCAATGAACCCGAACTGCTCCTCGCCGACGAGCCAACCGGCAATCTCGATTCCAAGACCGGCAGCGAAATCATCGAACTGCTCAAGTCGCTCCGCACCGAAAAGAACATGACGCTCATCATCGCCACGCATGATGAAAAAGTCGCCGCCCACGCCGAGCGCGTGATTCAACTCGTGGACGGCCTCGTGGCCGCCCCGCCCGCTGTATAATTGCGAGCTAAAAAACGGACTGCTGATTTTGAAGACGAAACGCAGAGACGCAGAGAACGCAGAGAGCCGCAAAGTTTTTTATCCTCTGCGCTTCTCCGCGTCCTCTGCGTCTCTGCGTTTTTTGGGTTTTATCTGTGTGCATCGGTGTCCATCTGTGGTTAAAAAATTGCTTTAATTCATGGCACACGCACACATCCAAAACGTTTCCACGCTCGAACTACCGGAGCTGGCGCCTTACCGCACGTTGCGCCGCCCGTTTGAGCATGAGGAGCAAGGCATCTTCGTGGCGGAAGGTGACAAGGTCGTGCGCCGTCTTTTGGAAAGTCATTTCGGCGTCGTCTCCGTCCTGCTGCCCAAAGACCGGCTGGAGGAATTTCTGCCCCTGATTCAATCGCGGGCGGAAAAAGAAATCACCATCTTCGTCACCGAGAAAAAATCCATCCTCGAAGAACTCGTCGGCTTCGAGATGTTTCAAGGCGTGCTGGGCATCGGAAAAATTCCCCCACCTGTTTCATTGGAAAAAATTCTAGCCGACAGCCCGCGCCCGCGCCTGTTCGTCGCGATGGACGCGCTGACGAACGCAGAAAATCTTGGCGTGCTCGTGCGGAACTGCACCGCGTTCGGCACGCACGCGCTCATCGCCGGCGAGACGTGCAGCAGCCCGTTCCTCCGTCGCGCAGTGCGAAATTCCATGGGCACGATTTTTCAACTGCCCATCTACCAAGTCCGCAACCGGCGCGGCGAAATTTCCGAACCGCGCCACGCGGACGGCACTTTGAAACGCCGCGACGACCCCATCCCCACGCTCGCGGACACGTTGCGCGAACTGCGGGCGCACGGCTTCCGCTGTCTCGCGGCGCATCCACACACGGAGAAAAAATTTCTGACACAGGCGGATTTCACGGGCGATATCTGCATCGTCCTCGGCAGCGAAGGCAGCGGCATTTCTGCCTCCGTCCTCGCCGCGTGCGACGAGGCCATAGCGATTCCGATGGCGAACGGCGTGGACTCGCTGAACGTCAGCGCGGCGGCGGCGGTTTTCCTTTTTGAAGCGGCACGACAGCGGACGGCAGTTAAATAATTTTTCCCGCGCCGCTTGACTTGGCCGCGCCACTTGGAAAAACTTCTGCTGTCGTATGCCGGAAAAAACCAGCCCCAAGAAAAAGCCCAGCCGCATCAATCAGCGCGAGCTGGACACGAAGATTGAATTCATGGCCGGCCTCGTCCGCCGCGATCCCGATTACGTGGACGCGCTCCAGTTGCTCGGCGACCACTACACGCAGCGCGGCCTGTTCAACGAAGGCCTGCAAGTGGACGAACGTCTCGCGCGCCTCGAACCGCAAAACCCGCTCGTGTTTTACAACCTCGCGTGCAGCTACTCGCTCACCGACCATTTTGATCGCGCCGCGCTGGCCTTGGACAAGGCGCTGGAACTCGGCTACCGCGATTTCAACTGGCTCGCCAAAGATCCCGACTTGAAAAAACTTCGCGCGCAGCCCGCCTACGAGGAACTTCGCGAAAAAATCAACGCGTTGAAAAAGAAAGAGCGCTAACTTCGCCGGATGATTCACCGGTAAAAAATTTATGAACGTCACCCTGCGCGGACGCACCGAGCACTTCCGCACCGTCACTTTCGACGCCAAAAATAATTCCGTCCGGCTCATCGAGCAGCGTTTGCTGCCGCATGAATTCAAAATCATCGGCACGAAAAATTTCCGTGAAACCGCCGGGGCCATCACCGACATGGTCGTGCGCGGCGCCGGGGCCATCGGCGCGACGGCAGCTTACGGACTCGCGCAGGGCGCGCTCGCCTTTCGCGGCAGTGACTTGAAAAAGTTTTCCGCGCACATGGCGGTAGTTTATCAAACGCTCGCTGATGCGCGCCCGACCGCCGTTGATCCCGTCAATGCGATGAACGACGTGCGCCGCAAGATGGCCGCTGGAAAGAACATTGCCGAAAAACAGTCGCTGGCGCTTGCCGCCGCCGAAGAATTTGCCAACGAAGACGCGCGGCACTGCGAAGAAATTGGCCGGCACGGCGCGAAGCTGATTCGCAACGGCATGAGAATTCTCACGCACTGCAACGCGGGCTGGCTGGCGTTCGTGGACACCGGCAGCGCCACCGCGCCGATGTATGCCGCGCAGGCGCAGGGGAAAAAGTTTCACGTCTTCTGCGACGAGACGCGCCCGCGTTCGCAAGGCGCATCGCTCACCGCGTGGGAACTCGCGCAGCAAAAAATTTCCCACCAGATTATCGCCGACAACGCCGCCGGACATCTGATGCAACGCGGCGAGATTGATTTGGTCATCGTCGGCAGCGACCGCACATTGGGACGCACGGGCGAAGTGACCAACAAGATCGGCACTTACACGAAGGCCGTGCTCGCTGCGCGCCATAAAATTCCATTCTACGTCGCCATCCCCTGCTCCACGATTGACTGGAATTTGAAACGCGGCTTCGACATTCCCATCGAAGACCGGCACGAAAGTGAAGTGCTGGGCGCGTGGGGCGTCGTGGAAAAGCGGAAAGCAAAAAGTGGAAAGCAGAAACAGGGAGAGCGTGTTTACATTCGCGTGGCCAACCCGACGAGCGGCGCGCGTAATCCGGGCTTCGATGTGACGCCCGCCGAACTCATCACGGGCATCATCACACCCGCAGGAATTTTCAAGCCGCGCGAGTTGTGGAAAAGCCGGCGGCAACTGGGCTACGGTTTGTAAAGCGGTTCAAGTCAAATTCCGAAGTTGAAACCAGCGAGAACGGCGTGGCCGTCCGCCGGAGCGCGGCGTTCACCCGTCCTCCGTAGTCCCGCACGCGGGACGGAGGGTGGACGCCGCTTCAACATCCGAAACTTTTTGTGCGACCGGATACCCGCTGACCTACGAACATTGAACCCGAATTCCGAAATAGAATTAGTGAGTGTGGGGTGGAACCGGCTTCCAGCCGGTTGTTTCCGGCATCCTGCCGGAAACCGTCGGAACGGACACGCCACGCATAAACGTGAACGGCGGTTGACGATTCCCGCCACGAACGGAATTTGGCTGGAAGCCAAATTCAACCGGCTGGAAGCCGGTTCCACCCGGTGCGGCGGCGCCCCCAACTTCGGAGTTCGGGTTGAAGCGGGCTGAAGCCCGCGCTCCAAAATAATTAGAACACTACCCGGTTATCCCCGCGCTCGACAAGCTGCGCTGCATTGGGCAGTCTCGCGCGGTGGAAACACCCCCCGTTTTGAATCCGCCTGCGGTCGCGCCCAAGCCCAAGCGCAAGAGTCGCAAAAAAATTTTCATTCTCATCGCAATCGTTCTCGTGGCGCTGGGGGTGACAATGTATTTTGCGCTTCGCAAAAAAGACCCCGCCATCAGCGTGACCACGGAAAAAATTTCGCGCCACAGCATCACCGAAACCGTCGTGGCGAATGGCCGCATTTATCCCGTGCTGCAAGTTCACATCAGCGCGGAGGTCAGCGGCGAAGTCACCGAGATGCGCGTCAAGGAAGGGATGTTCGTTCACAAGGGCGACCTGTTGCTGAAGATTAAACCAGATTTTTACGAGGCCGCGCTGAACCAATCCAAGGCCAGTTTCCAGTCCTCGCTCGCGTCCAAGATTACTTCGCTCGCCAACTTGGAACGCGCCGACGCGGATTTCAAACGCAACAAGGAATTGTTCGACCACAAGCTTCTTTCCGAATCGGAATACATCGGCTTCAAAGTCGCGCGCGACATCGCCGTGGCTTCCGTCCAAAGTTCTTCCAACCAGATCGCGCCACTGTCGCCAGCGCCGAGGAATCGCTCAAGAAGACGACTATTCTCGCGCCGATTGACGGCACGGTGAGCAAGTTGAATTCGCAGGCCGGCGAACGCGTGCTCGGCACGGTGCAAAACGCCGGCACGGACATCATGGTCATCTCGGACTTGAGCCGCATGGAAGCCCGCGTGGACATCGGCGAGATGGACATCGTGCTGCTCCAGCCCGGCGAGAACGCGAAGCTTGAAGTGGATTCATTCAAGGATCGGAAATTTCCCGGCCTCGTCACTGACGTGGCGAATTCTTCCAAGGACATGAATAGCCTTTCCAGCAGCGGCGGTGGTGGCGGTGGCGGCGGTTCCAGCGGGCAATCCGCCACGCAGTTTCAAGTGCGCATCCGCTTTCAGGACCCGGAAGGATTCCGCCCCGGCATGAGCGTGAGCGCCACCATCGAGACGCGCACCCGCACGAACGTTCTCGCCGCGCCCATCGCGGCCATCACCACGCGCATCGTCAAGGGCAAGGGCGGTGGAAATTCCCAAACGAATTCAGTAACGACGAATTCAGTCGCGACCAACTCCGCCACCGCCAGCGGAACTAATTCCGTCAAAGGCGACAAAAAATCTGACGGCGGCAACAAGCCGGTGGAAGTCGTATTCCTGATGGACGG
>JAYVQV010000095.1:0-2709 GCA_043776855.1 Limisphaerales bacterium
CAGCCAGTGGTGAGGCATTGCTGGACACGTCCGTCGTCATCCCGTTTCTAAAAAACGACGGCGGATTGCGCCAGCGGTTTCAGGAAGTTGAGACGTTGTATCTTCCGCACGTCGTCCTTGGCGAGTTGCGCTGTGGCGAACATCTTTCAACGAACCCGGGCAAAACCCGCGCGGGCATCGAAGCTGTGCTGGCCGGAACGGTGCTGCTGTTGCCAACTTTTCAAACGGCAGAATTTTTTGGAAGAATCCGCGCGGCACTGGCGCGGGGCGGAACGCCGATTCCTGAAAATGACATCTGGATCGCCGCGCTCGCGCTGGAATTTCAACTGCCGCTGGCCGCGCGCGACGCGCACTTTGAACGCATCCCCGGACTTTCGGTCTTGAAATGGTGAGATTGCGGCGCGGTTTTCAACTGCTATACTCGGTGAAGAATTTTTGACATGACCATTTTACATTACATCCTCATCGCGCTCGAAGTCGTGCTGATTTTCAATCTCATCATCGGCGTGCACGAGCTGGGGCATTTCCTCGCGGCGCGTTGGCGCGGCCTGAAGGTCGAGCGCTTCGCCATCTGGTTCGGCAAACCGATTTGGAAAAAGAAAATCAACGGCATCGAATACGCCCTCGGCTGGATTCCGGCGGGCGGCTACGTCTCGCTGCCGCAAATGGCCACGATGGAAGCCATCGAAGGCAAAGTCGAAGCCGACGCGGAAAAACTTCCGAACGTTTCTCCGCTCGACAAAATCATCGTGGCGTTCGCCGGGCCGCTGTTCAGTTTTTTGCTCGCGATAGTTTTCGCCGTCATCGTCTGGCAGGTCGGCAAGCCCAGCAACGAGGCGGACAAGACCACGACCTTCGGCTGGGTTGATCCGGTCGGCCCGGCGGGGCAGGCCGGTTTGCGGGCGGGCGATACGGTGCTGGAGATTGATGGCTTTCCCGTGCATCACTTCGCGCCGGTTTCCGCCGACAGCGTCATGTGGCGCATCGTCACCAGCACCGGCACAAACATCGCGTTCAAATATATCCGCGACGGCAAGGAAATGCCCATCGCCTACGTCACGCCCACCAACCTGCCGACGAAATGGTATGAGCGCAAAGCCCTGCGCAAAGTTTTCGTGAGTTACGCGGAGAAAACCATCATCGGCGAAATCGCCAGCAACAGCCCGGCGGCGGTCGCGGGATTGAAAACCGGCGATGAAATCCTGGTGATGGACGGACAGAAAATTTACAGCCCGCTGGCCGTCATGCTTGCCGAAGTGGCGTTGACCAACCAACCCAACGTGCCCGTCACCTTCACCATCAAGCGCGGCGACGACCAGTTTGAAAAAACCATGGTCGCCGTGAAACCGGTGCAGCCGACGAACGCCACGCCCGCGTTCGGCATCACCACTTGGAAGGGCGACACGAATGTCGCGTTGCTGCATCCCGCGCCATTCGATCAAATTAAGGCCAGCGCGGGACAAATCGTCAGCACGTTCAGCGCCTTGTTTGCGCGCAAAGGCGACATCGGGGTGCAGCAGCTTGGCGGCGCGGTGATGATCATTCGGGTGTATAGCGGTTTGTTTCAAAATGAAGATGGCTGGCGACGCGTGCTGTGGTTCAGCGTGATTTTGAATGTGAACCTCGCGCTCCTCAACCTGCTGCCGCTGCCCGTGCTCGATGGCGGCCACATCACGCTCTCGTTGATTGAAGCCATCCGCCGCCGTCCGGTGAGCGCGCGGATTTTGAACACCATCCAAACTGGCTTCGCCGCGCTGCTCATCACGTTCATGATTTACATCGCGTTCTTCGATACGGGCGATTGGTTCCGCAGCGCGCGAGCTGACCGCGATGTGCCGATTGTTTTCGCGCCCCAAAAATAATTGCTGGAGTTCAGGCTTTAGCCTGTTCTGGCGAAAACTGATTGATATGAAAATGGAACAAGCTGAAGCTTGAACTCCAACGCTGAAATTCCGAACTTGAAACTTTCAACCTTCAACTTGAAACTCTGAACGTGCGCTACTGCGAATCTCCCTTCTTCTATCATCGCCGCCAAACCCGCGAGATCGTCATCGGCGATCCCGCCAATGGCGGCTTCATCATGGGCGGCAATCATCCCGTCGTGAAGCAGTCCATGCTCACCTGCGACACGATGGACACCGCGCTCTCCGTCAAGCAGACGCTTGAACTCGTCGCCGTCGGCTGCCAACTCGTGCGCATCACCGCGCCGACGGTGAAGGACGCGGCGAACTTGCAGAACATCGTTACCGAACTTCGCAAGCAGGGTTGCAACGTGCCGATTGTGGCCGACATCCATTTCAAGCCCGATGCCGCAATGGAAGCGGTGAAGTGGGTCGAAGTCGTCCGCGTGAATCCCGGCAACTACGCCGACTCAAAAAAATTTGCCACCAAGGAATATACCGACGACCAATACGCGGAAGAACTGAAGCGCATCGAGGAAAAATTCACGCCGCTCGTGCTTGAAGCCAAGCGACTCAAGCGCTGCCTGCGCATCGGCACGAACCACGGTTCGTTGAGTGACCGCATTATGAACCGTTTCGGCGACACGCCGCTCGGCATGGTCGAGAGCGCGCTGGAGTTCGCGCACATTGCGCGCAAAAATGATTTCCATAATTTCAAGTTCTCGATGAAGTCGAGCAATCCGAAGGTGATGATCGAATGTTACCGCCTGCTCGTCGCGCGGTTGAATCAGGAAGGTGCGGACTGGAA
>JAYVQV010000096.1:0-2707 GCA_043776855.1 Limisphaerales bacterium
CGAGCCGCCCGACGCTGACGGATGAAGTGAAAATCGGGTCGGCTAAAACGGTTTGAATTTGCGTGTAGATGAGCGCGAAGACGACGGCGAGTTTTACGATTGCGAGCAGCGTCGGCACGAGCGCCTGCGCGGAGAAGAGGCGTTGAAAACCGGCGATGGGATTCAGCCGTTCCCAGTTCACCGCGAGCGCTTCGGAGGCGGTTTGAAAACGGCTTTGCGTTGCACCGGCCAATAACCCCGCGAGCATCGTGGTGATGACGATTGGTCCGGCGCATTTCATCACGGCGAGCACGCCGGTGACGCCGTCGGCTTGCAGTGAACTGCTGGAGATGGTGATTTCGTGCAGATGACCGAGCGTCTGCGTCATGGCGAGGACAAGCTGGTTCCATGATTCGCATCCGAAAAAAGTCAGCGCTGCGACCGAGCCGAGCATCACGAAAACCGTCTGCACCTCCGCGCTGCGGGGGATCTGGCCTTTCTTGATGGCGTCCTCCAGCCGTCGCTGCGTTGGTTGCTCGGTCTTTTCGCCGATTTGTTCGCTCATATTTTTAACTCATTCTTCATCCTCATCGTCATCGTCATCGTCATCCTCAAATTGATTTATGAGGATGACGATGAGGACGAGGATGATTTTATCCGCCGTTCAGCATCTGGCCGAGATAGAGCATATCGTCCGGCAGTTTCTGTAGATGGTTCACGACGTATTGCGCGGCGATGTGCAGGGTGAATCCAAACACGATCAATCCGCCCGCGATGCGCACGCCAAAACTTTCGGCAAAGACATTCATCTGCGGCACCGCGCGGCTCATCACGGCAAAAAACATCGTGATGACAAATGAAACCGCCATGACCGGCGCGGCGATTTGCAGCGCGACGGAAAAAATATGAGCGGTGCGTCCGACGATGAGTTCAAAGAGCGACGTGCTCAAATGTCCGCCGCCGATGGGCAGCACTTCAAACGTCTTGGCGAAACCCAGCAACATTCCGTGGTGCAAATCCATTGTGAGCATCGTCACCGTGGCGAGCAGGGAGAGGACGAGGCTGGGCATTTGTTCCTGCTGATGCGTGGAGGGATCGAAGATGGCGGCCATGTTCAAACCGAGTTCCTGGCCGATGACCATGCCGGCAATGTCAGCGGCGAAGAAAATTATCCGACCGATGAAGCCGAGCAGCAGTCCAATGCTCGTCTCGCGAAAAAATAATCCGAGCAGTGAAAACAGATCCAGATGTTGCAACGGAAACGGCGGCAGCAGCGGGGCGATGAGCAGGGCGGACAACGCCGCGAGCGCGATGCGGAGCATCACCGGGAAGTTCACCGCCGAGAAAAACGGCAGCGCGAACAGGAACGCGCCCATGCGGACGAACACCAGCATCCAGTTGTAGAAATCGAGTTCCATTTCAGTTCACCATCTGCGGCATCTGGCTGATGACGGCCACGGTGAATTCTGAAAGCGAGCGCACAATCCACGGCAGCAGCAGCAGCAGGACGGCGATGACGGCGAGCGTTTTCGGCACGAAGGCGAGCGTCTGTTCGTGAATCGTCGTCACGGCTTGAAACAGACTCACGGCCAGCCCGATGACCATTGCGGTGACGAGAATCGGCGCGGCAATGGTGAGCGCGTGCATCATCATGTTCTTCAGCAGATCAATGGCGAATTCAGGATTCATACGGCATTTGAATATGACGCTTCCGCATGATTGAAAAAGGCGGTTTCCGGTTCCCTCTCCCCCTCGGGGGAGAGGGCTAGGGTGAGGGGGCAACATCTGTCTGGTGAGTTTGAAAATTTATTTGAAATAGTCGCCCCCTCACCCCGGCCCTCTCCCCCAAGGGGGAGAGGGAGAATACCTCCGTCATGCGCCGATGTTATTTTCAAATCCATAAATCACATTCCAAAACTTCTCACGAGCGATTGCACCACGAGCGTCCAGCCATCCACGAGGACGAACAGCAGCAGCTTGAGCGGCATGGAGATTGTCGCGGGCGGCATCATCATCATGCCCATGCTCATCAGCACCGTTGCAACAACGATGTCTATCAGAATGAACGGGACGTAAATCAGGAAGCCCATTTGAAATGCCGTGCGCAGTTCACTGATGATGAACGAGGGAATCACGACGCGCAGCGGCAGTTCTTCAATTTTTGTCGGCGGCAATTTCGCCATCGAGATGAACAACTCCAAATCTTTCGGGCGCGTCTGCTTGAGCATGAACGCAGAAATTTCGTGGCTCGCGCGGTCGAGCGCCACCTGGCTGGTGACTTCTTTTGCCTGATACGGTGTCAGCGCGTTCTTGCTGATGTTGTCCCAGACGGGCGCCATGACGAAGTAGGTGATGAAGAGCGAGAGGCCGATGATGATCTGGTTGGCGGGCGCGCCCTGTAATTGCAACGCCGAGCGCACGAACGCCAGCACGATGGCCACGCGCGTGAAGCACGTCATCAACAGTAGGATGGACGGCGCGAGCGAGAGCAGTGTGATGGTGAAGAGCAGCTTGATGCTGGAATCCACGTCCGGCGCGCCGTTGTTGGGCGTCAGCGAAATGGAAATGGGGCCGAGGCTGGTGGCGGTGTTGGTCTGGGCGGAGACAGATAAAACACCAAAGAAAATTGTCATCACCAGCAGACTCAAACGAAAAGCGGCAGAGGGCTGCCGCAGTCCAAGACGCTTCGCGTTCACGGATGCTGTCGCAATGCGCGGTAGCGTCTTGG
>JAYVQV010000097.1:0-2695 GCA_043776855.1 Limisphaerales bacterium
ATCAAACTGAACTAAAAAAATTATGCCGACAAAAATTTTAAGCGTGGACGACAGCCGCACCATCCGGCTCATCGTGGGCCGCTCCTTCAAGCCTTACGAATGTGAAATGGTCGAGGCGTGCAATGGCGAAGAAGGCCTGGCCGCCGCCGCGCGGGAAAAACCCGACCTCATCATCCTCGACGTGACCATGCCCGTCATGGACGGCGTGACCATGCTCACCAAACTCAAGGCTGACGAGGCGTTGAAGGCCATCCCCGTCATCATGCTCACCGCCGAGTCTGGCCGCGAAAATGTTTTGCAGATCGCCAAGCTCGGCGTGCGCGACTATCTCGTGAAGCCGTTCAAGGAAGACCAGTTGATCGAAAAAGCCGGCCGCGTGGTCTCGCTCCAGAAACGCCCGGCGTGAATTTTTTATGCCCGTTGACGTCCAGACCAAGCAATACGACGAGCTCGCCAAGCGCTACGGTTTTGAGCCGCCGCCGCCAAGTGTCCAGCGCCTCACCCGCCTCATCGCGGAGCAATACGCCGACCTTGATGAAATCACCGATGTCATCAAGGGCGACCCCAGCCTCGCGGGCCGCCTGCTGCGCGTCGCCAACCCGCACGCGACTTGCGAAGCCGAATACACCGTGGACACCGTCGAGCAAGCCGTCATGCGCAACGGCATCGGCTGCGCGCTGATCCTCGCGATGGGCACGCCGCTTTCCCTCGCGCTGCAAAAGGCGTTTCTGACGATGTTGAATCTGAAGCTCGACAAATTTCCCGCCCACCAGCTCGTTGGCGTCAACGGCGAACATATGCGCGGCTCCATCGGTTTCGCCGGCAAAGTTACCGGCAAAGTTTATCTCCGCATGACGTTGCCATCCGCCCGCACCGTGGCCGCCGGCATTTTCGGCTGCCAGCCGGAAGAGATGAACAACCCGGAAGAAATCCGCGATGCCATCGGCGAACTGCTGAACATCATGACCGGCAATTTCAAATCCAACCTCTGCGACTCCGGCCTCGAATGTCGGCTGGAACCGCCGAAGGTTGGCATCACGGATGATTACGCCACGCCCATCGAACCCGGCGGCAGCATCGAGCGCATCGCTTTCCGCTGCGGCAATGTGCATCCGTTCGTCGAAGTCACCGCGAATCCGTGGACGGGCTAAAAAATTCATGAGCGAAAAACTTTCCAAACTCACCAGCCAGTTGCAGGTGGAAATTTCCGGCGCGCGCGCCCATGACACCGCCGGACAATTTCCGATTCTCGACCTCATCGGCAATCTGCGCGACGAGGCGGCCAAGGCCGGACGTGGCGAACTGGAAAAACTGTGCGGCGCTGCGTGGGAACGGCTCGTGCAGATCGTCGAATCCGGCCAGCCGTTTCTGGTGGACGATATTTTGTGGTTGAAAGATTTGCTGACCCGCGTGTCGGCGCTGGCCGGCGAGGTTCTTGGTTGCCCTCCGCCCGCCGCGCCGACCGCGTCCGTCAGCGCGCCGCCCAAAACTGAAACCTCGCCGAACGCGGAAATTCTCGCGGAGACGCCGCCCATCGAACTCAACCTCGCGGACGACGCCGAATTGCTGCGCGAGTTCATCAACGAATCCCGCGAACATCTCGACAACATCGAGCACGGCGTGCTCGTGCTGGAAAATAATCCGCAGAACGCCGAGACGCTCAACACCGTCTTCCGAGCATTCCACACGTTCAAAGGCGGCGCGGGTTTTCTCAATCTCATTCCCATCAACCGCCTGGCCCATGTCCTCGAATCGCTGCTCGACCTGGCGCGACAGGGCAAGCTCGTGATTGATGGCGGCGTGATTGAACTCATTTTGCGCGGACGCGACGTGCTGAAAAAATTCGTGGACGCGATGGACGCGCAGCTTACCGGCGCGAGTCCCGTTGCGCCGATTGCCATTCCCACCGCGCAGTTGAAGTGCGAAGTGCAGGACGCCATTGATGGCCAGCGCCCCGTCGCCACAGTGACCGCCAAAGAAATTTCTAAAACTGAAACCGTCGCTGCGCCCGCCGAAACCACGGAGACCGGCGCTGCCAGCCAGCCGTCTTCCATTGTGAAGGTGGACACGGGCAAGCTCGACGGCTTGCTCGATCTCGTCGGTGAAATGGTCATCGCGCAATCACTCGTGAGCCAGCATTTCGCGGGCATGAGCGGGCTGCCGCCGCAGTTCACGCGCGACGTGACGCAGCTTAACCGCATCACACGCGAGTTGCAGCGCGTGAGCATGTCGCTGCGAATGATTCCCATTCGCGGCGTGTTTCAAAAAATGTCCCGCGTCGTCCGCGACCTCGGCGCGAAGCACAACAAGAAGGTTCAACTCATCACCACCGGCGACGACACGGAACTGGATCGCGGCGTGGTGGATGAATTGAACGATCCGTTGCTCCACATGATCCGCAACTCGATGGATCACGGCCTCGAGACGCCGGAAAAGCGCGTCGCCGCCGGCAAGCCCGCGCAAGGCACGCTGCATCTGCGCGCGTATCATCAGGGCGGAAACATCATCGTGGAAATCGAGGATGACGGCGCGGGCTTGAGCCGCGAACGGATTTTGCAGAAGGCCATCGAGCGCGGGCTGACGACGGCGGCTGACAAACTTTCGGACGAAGATGTTTTTAGATTTATTTTCGCCGCCGGATTTTCCACGGCGGAAAAAATCACGGACCTGTCCGGTCGCGGCGTTGGCCTCGATG
>JAYVQV010000098.1:0-2693 GCA_043776855.1 Limisphaerales bacterium
CCGTCGGCGAACGGCACCATCCTGACTTACAACACCAACACGACCTATCTTATCCAAGCGTGCTTCAGCGCGGCGCTCACGGCGAACCGCACCAACTTCAACATCTTCATCAACGGCGTCATGCAGCCGCCGGCGAATTATTTCTTCCAGCCCGTCGGCGGCAACAACGCCTACTGCCCCGGCTACCGCACCGTCCAATACAACTGGAACAACCCGCCGCTCGGCACGAACACCATCGTCATCAGCTACACGAACGCGCCAACGCCCATCACCGATACGCGGTCGCTCATCGTCGCGCCGCCGCTGCGGATCTCCGGCCTCGACAACAACAACCAGCTCGTCGTGTGGGACAGCGCGCCGGGTGTGAGTTATCAGGTCTATGCCACGACGAATCTCGCGCAACCGTTCGCGCCCATCAGCGACCCGGTTTCCGGCACGGGTTCCTCGACGGTTTTCTACGATGTAAATCCCGCGCCGCAAAAATTTTACCAGGTCGTGCAGTTGCCGTGACAGCGGAGCGCCGGTCTCCGACCCGGCGTGTTGCGATGTGCCGCTAGAATCGCGCCGGGTCGGAGACCAGCGCTCCAAAAACATGATGCGAAATAATTTGAACCGGGCCGTCTGTCAACTGTGGCGGCAGGCATCCTTGCCTGCCGTAGAGCCGGGCTTCCAGCCCGGCGGAATCCGGCCCCGCACTTTCAAGGCCGCAGTTTTTTCCAAAGCGCTCCGTGATTTCGTGACCCGTGCCGGGCGGCTGGAAGCCGCCCTCTACGTCAGGCAGGGATGCCTGACGCTACTTTGTTTTGCACTAGCCGCGTTCTCCAGTTTCAACTCCGCCCGCGCCCAGCTTGCGACGTGCTGGCACATTCCGGACAACACGAGCGACCTCGGCTTCAATATGCGGAATCCCGAAACCGCTATCGGCGCGAACACGGCGGTGAAATTTTACACCGGCGTCTGGAAGTTCAACGGCGCGACGCAACGTTGCAATCAGACCGGCGGCACGCTGTATTTCAAAACGTCCGCGCAAAGTTCCTGGAGCAGCACCAATCTTTCCTTCTACTCGAACACGAGCGCGAACCAGTATTGGCAGACAAATTTGCCCGGCGGCATTTTCAGCGCGGGCAGCACCGTGCAGTATTTTTTCCTGCTGACATTCGACGGCACGGGCAATCCCGGCGCGACGAATACCTGGCTCTACGGCAACAACGCGGGCAGCACTGCGACCGGTTCGTCCAACACGGCGGCGGCAAGTCCGTTTGTCTACGCGGTGACGAACAATGTCATCGGCACGCCGGTGCTGACGGTCAACGGCGTGAACGCGGACTACACCACGACGCACGTTTTCGTGAACGAGCTGAACAACGATTTCGTTCCACTGACGCTGCTGTTCACGCCGAATGGCGGCACGGTGACGAACGTGGAAGTTTTTTCCAACCTCAACCGCCGCGACCGCGCCACGCTGGACGCCAACGGCGACGGCATTGAGGACGGCATCATCGCGCCCGACGGCAACAACCTCGTCGCAGGCGACGACAATAATTATTACAAGGCCTACGCGATGACGAATCTCGGCGGCGGAAATTATTCGCTCACGCTCAACGCCAGCAAGACCGGCGCGTATCGGTTAACCGCGCGGTTCAAGATTGTCGGCAACACGAACTGGTTTTGGTATTCCGGTGGCAACACGGGTCGCCGCGACCACTGCGTCGTCGTCACGCCCACGAAGGCGCGCGACATTTCGATGTATGAATTGAACGCCATGACCATCGGCTCGCAGGGTCAGGGACAGAACGACCGCAGCACGTTCACCGATCTTTACAACGGCCCCGGCGCGCGCAGCTACGATGCGGTGACGAACCGTTTCAATCTGACTTACGCGCAGAACCTCGGCATCAACTGGCTCTGGTTCCAGCCGATTCATCCGACGGGCATTGACGGGCGGCAGACCGATCCCGCCACCAGCCAGCCTTACAGCGTCGGCAGTCCGTATGCCGTGAAAAACTTTTTCCAGATCAATCCCCTCTTGAGCAAGGCCAACACGCGCGACGCGGCGCTGGTGGAATTCACCAACTTCGTCGCGGCAGCGGACGCGGCGGGCATGAACGTGATGCTCGACGAACCGTTCAACCACACCGCCTACGATTGCGAACTGGATGCGAGCGGCGTTTTTTATTTTGCGACCAACGCGTCGCCGACTGACGAAATCCGCAACCGCGAATCGCGGTTCTATTCTGCCAGCGGCGATTACTGCGCGCGCGCCAGCAGCGCCGGAAACGTGGCGGTCGCGCCCGACCGGGGCGACTTCGGAAAGTTCGGCGACACGCACGATGTTTTCTTTGGCCGCTACGCCGCGCTCGTCTGCCAGAATCCCAGCGACAACGGAAATTATTTGAGCGAGGCGGACACGTTTGATTATTCCGCGAACACCGGAAATTTCGACGCCGTGACGCAGAAGGTCTGGAAATATTTTTCCGACAACCTGCTTTACTGGCTTGATAAAACCGGCTGCCCGCAAGGCACGACGGCGGCGAATTCCTTCAAGGGCATTGACGGTTTGCGCGCGGATTTCGGCCAGGGTTTGCCGCCGCAGTGCTGGGAATACATCATCAACAAAGTCCGCACGCGCAAATGGGATTTTGTTTTCATGACCGAGTCGCTCGATGGCGGCGCGGTGACGTATCGCTCGAACC
>JAYVQV010000099.1:0-2690 GCA_043776855.1 Limisphaerales bacterium
CCCAAGCAAAAACCCGTGCTCCTCTTCACCAACCACCCCAAATGATTTTGGCCTGCTTTGCTATCTCCAAAAATGCCCTGCTTTGAAAACTACACGACACCCGTTGTTAATTTGCTTGCAGCCGCCCGCCCCGCGTTTAACTTTTCGTCCACTCATGGCGGCGAAAAATAAAAAATCCAAAGCAGTGAAGGCGCGCAAGCCGGTTCCCGCGCGCCCGAAGAAAAAAGTTTCCGCGCCCGTCGCGACCGCGCCCGCCCCCAAGGTCGTCAGCGTCCCGCGCGAGTTCGCGCAGGCGCCCACTGCCACGCCCGCAGTGGTTCCCGCCGAAGGCGACACCACCCGTTTTCTCCGCCGCGAAGTCGAGTTGCAGGAGCACCACACCGCCATTCATCTTTACCTTCGCGAAATCGGCCAGGTCAAACTCCTCACGCGCGAGGAAGAAATCGAACTCGCCGCCAAAATTAAAAAGGGCGACAAGAAAGCGCGCGAGCACATGATCAAGGCCAACCTCCGCCTCGTCGTCAAAATCGCGCGCGACTACGACGGCATCGGCCTCCCGCTCCTCGACCTCATCAGCGAAGGCAACATCGGCTTGATGAAAGCCGTTGAACGTTTTGACCCAGCGAAGGGCGGCAAACTGTCCACCTACGGCTCCTGGTGGATCAAGCAATCCATCAAGCGCGCCCTCGCCAATCAGTCCAAAACCATTCGCCTGCCTGTGCATCTGGTGGACAAAATTTCCAAGATGCGCCGCGCCGCGATGAAATTGCACGAGGAGATTGGCCGCGAACCCACCGACGAAGAACTTGCCGCCGAACTCCACACCACCGCCGCGCGCGTCTCGCTCATGCGCACTGCGTCCATCCGCCCCACGTCCCTCGACGCGCCCATCGGCGATGACTCCACGAACAGCTTTGCCGACATGGTCGAGGACGACCGCGCCGTGAATCCCTACGACGAACTCGAGGACAAGACCGTTGTCAGCATGTTGCAAGACATGGTCAAGCACCTCGACGAACGCGAAGCCACCATTCTCCGTTTCCGTTTCGGCCTCGATGGCGGCACGGAAAAAACTTTGGAAGAAGTCGGCGTAAAATTCGGCGTCACCCGCGAACGCGTCCGCCAGATTCAGAACCTCGCCCTCCGCAAACTCCGCAAGATGATTGAGAAGCTGGAGAAAAATAAACATCCGCAAAGCTAGATTATATCCCACGCTGTCATGCCCAACACCGTCACCGCCGCTGAAATCGAAAAAGCCATCCGCAACGTCCCGGATTTTCCCAAGCCGGGAATTCAGTTCAAAGACATCACCCCCGTCCTTGCCGACGCGCGGTTGTTCGCCGGCACGATTGAACAGCTCACAAAAAATTTCACCCCTGGCAGCGTGGATGCCGTCGTGGGCATTGATGCGCGCGGATTTATTTTCGCCGCCGCCGCCGCGACCAAGCTGAAAGCTGGCTTCGTTCCCGTCCGCAAAAAAGGCAAGCTGCCTTACCAGACCATCGAGGAAGACTACGCGCTCGAATACGGCCACGCGACTGTGGCGATGCACATTGATGCGCTCAAGCCCGGTGCGCGCGTGTTGCTCGTGGACGATTTGCTCGCGACCGGCGGGACTTCCGCCGCCGCCGTCAGCCTTGTGCAAAAACTTGGTGGCAAGATTGTCGAGGCCGCGTTTCTCATCGAATTGAAATTTCTCGATGGCCGCAAAAAACTTTCCGGCTTTCCCGTGCGCTCCATCGTGGCGTATTGATAGCAAGACAGTCTTAAACACTTCGTGAAAAGCAAAACCCGAACGCAGGTTTGGCTGGTGGACAGAGTCGCGCTGCGACTCTGTTTGCCTGCGGAGCAGGCGACGGCAGTAGTGGGACAGGCGTCTCGCCTGTCCAGTTCGTGTTTGTGCCGGAGAAACTTGAAACACGACCGGCGAGACGCCGGTTCCACTACTTGTCGCAGCGCGACAAACTCCACCAAGTAAATTTCATGACTGAACCTGTCATCTTGAGCGTCGTCGCGCCGTGTCACAACGAGGCGGAAAATTTAATTCCCTTCGTCACCGCCATCCGCGCCGCGCTCGACCCGCTGAAAATTTCCTACGAGATCGTCCTCACCGACGACCGCAGCACCGACCGCACTTGGGAAATGTTGTCGGAACTCGGCGCGAAAGATTCCCGCATCCGCGCCGTGCGGCTTGCGAAAAATTCCGGCCAGTCCGCCGCCGTCTGGGCCGCCATCAAGGCCGCCACCGGCAAATACATCGCCACGCTCGACGCCGATTTGCAGAACGACCCCGCCGACCTCCCGCAATTTCTGGAGGCGATAAAAAATTCCGACTGCGTCTGCGGCAATCGCAAGGCCAACCGCGCGAAGGGCGATTCCATCATCCGCCAGTTGTCCTCCAAGATCGCCAACGGCATCCGCAACTGGATGACGCACGAGACCGTGACCGATTCCGCGTGCGGCTACCGGATGTTCCGCCGCGAGTGCGTGGCCGACCTGAAATTTTTCAAGGGCATGCACCGCTTCATGCCCACGCTCATCAAGCTCGAAGGTTTTAACATCACCGAAATTCCCGTGCGCCACCACGCGCGGGCGGCGGGCGTGAGCCATTACGGCGTGTGGAACCGCGCCTTCGCCGCGTTCTATGATTTGTTCGCCGTGCGCTGGATGCAGAAACGGATGTTCCGCTT
>JAYVQV010000100.1:0-2688 GCA_043776855.1 Limisphaerales bacterium
AATTTGGCCACGCAGGGAGACGCAGACTTACACAGTGCCGCGCCGTTCAATCCACCAGAGACTTTTTCAATGAACTGCTAGCATCACCGCAACAGCTTCTTCCTGGTCCAGTTTGATTTCGCCTTTGCCGCGGCTGTTCGTGTAATCGGCCAGCGCCAGTTTCAGTTCCTCCGCCAGTCCGAGATAATCCACCACCAAACCACCCGGCTTGTCTTTGAAAACACGATTCACGCGGGCGATGGCCTGCATGAGACCGTGGCCGCGCATCGGCTTGTCCGCATACATCGTGTGCAGGCACGGCGCGTCAAAACCCGTCAGCCACATGTCGCGCACGATGACGATCTTGAACGGCTGCTTCGGGTCTTTGAATTTCTTCGCGAGTTCCTCGCGGCGCGACTTGTTGCGGATGTGCTGCTGCCAATCGAGTTTGTCGGACGCTGAACCCGACATGACAATTTTCATCGCGCCCTTGCCATCATCGTCGTCATGCCACTGCGGGCGCAACTTCCGAATCTGCTCGTAAAGCTCCACGCAAATGCGGCGGCTCATGCACACGACCATTGCCTTGCCTTCCATCGCGGCGTCACGCGCTTCCCAATGCTTCACCAAATCTTCGGCGACCAAGCCCAGCCGTTTCTCCGTGCCGACCATCGCTTCCAACTGCGCCCACTTGCGCCGCAAACTTTCCTTGGTGGTCGCCTCCGCATCTTCGGTGACTTCTTCAAATTGTGGGTCAATCTTCGGGCGCTCCTCCGGCTTCAAATCAATCTTCGCCAGTCGCGCCGCGTAATAGATTGGCACAGTGGCCTTGTCTTCCTTGGCCTGGAGAATGTCGTAAACGTCAATGTAATCGCCGAATACCGCCTGCGTGTTCTTGTCGCCGCTTTCAATCGGCGTGCCGGTGAAGCCGATGAATGACGCCTTGGGCAGCGCGTCCCGCATGTGCTTGGCGAAACCGTCAATGAAATCGTATTGGCTGCGGTGCGCTTCATCGGCAATGACGACGATGTTGCGCCGATCTGAAAGCAACGGATGCTTGCCGCCTTTGTCCTCGGGGAAAAACTTCTGGATAGTGGTGAACACCACGCCGCCGCTCGCCACCTTGGGCAAGTCGCGCAGATGTTCCCGGCTCTCGGCTTGAACCGGCTTCTGTCGCAGCAACTCCGCGCAATTTGAAAACGTGTCGTGAAGCTGGTTGTCCAGATCGTTGCGGTCCGTGAGGACGACGATGGTGGGATTTTCCATCGCCGGGTGCTGCACAATTTTTCCAGCGTAGAAAACCATCGAAAGACTTTTGCCGCTGCCCTGCGTGTGCCAGATGACGCCCGCGCGGCGGTCGCCAGCCCCTCGCGTAGCGCAGGCGTCCTCGCCTGCGGGTTTACCCGGCGTCCCGCCGGGTGTTCTTCCAAGCGGCGAGACGCCGCTTGAACTCGCAGCCGGGACGGCTGCGCTACATGCCGCCCGCACTGTGGATTCTACCGCTTTGTTGACGGCGTGGAATTGATGATAGCCCGCCAGCTTCTTCGCGACCTTCTGCCCGTCATCTTCAAACACGATGAAGTTGCGGATCAAATCCAACAGCCGCGCCTTCTCGAACACGCCTTTAAGCAGCGTTTCCAATTGCAACGAACCCGGCGGCATCAACTCCTTGCCCGTGACCGTGCGCCATGCCATGAACCGTTCCCAATCCGACGTGATTGTGCCGAGCCGCGCTTCGTGGCCGTCGGAAATTACTAGCAGCGCGTTCGTGTTGAACAACGACGGGATTTGCGCCTTGTAAGTCTGGCACTGGTCGAATGCCTTGCGAATGGTGGCCTGTTCGTCCGCCATGTTTTTCAGTTCCAACACCGCCAGCGGAAGGCCGTTGATGAACACCACCACGTCCGCGCGACGGTTGAAATGGCCTTCCTCAACCGTGAATTGGTTGACCGCGAGAAATTCGTTGTTGGTCGGATTCGCGAAATCAATCAGCCAGACCTTGTCGTGAACAATCTGGCCTTCGCGGTTGCGAAACTCCACGTCCACGCCTTCCACCAGCAGGCGATGAAAGGCGCGGTTGTTTTCGATGAGCGTGGGATAATTGGCCAGTTGGACTTTTCGCAACGCCTCCTGCAAACCTTCCAGTGGAATTTTTGGATTGAGCGCCGCTAGTTTGGCTTGCAAACGGCCTGAGAGATAAATTTGCCTGTAGTCTGCACGCTCGGATGATGCTTCGCGAGGCGCGAGATGAGGCCCAAAGACCGTCGCATAGCCCAATTGCTGTAACCAATGCAGCGAAGCAAGCTCGACATCTTTTTCAACGAGGTTCGCAGGCAAATCATTCCTCCCGGTTACGCGCTGCAATTTGCCGGTAACCCCTTGGGAATAGGTTGGAATTCTTCTCCCCGGCAAGGCTCGAATCCTTCAGGCCAGCACGCTTGCATCCGGCAGAGCAATCGTTGTTGTAGCGGAGCATCCTGATTCACGCGGTGAACAAAGACTTTGATAAAACCAGGATCGCAGCCCTGAAAGAGTTTCCAAACATCATGCGCCAGATAACGCGGAACGTAGCCGAGCATCAGCCGGTCGCCATTAACCGTGCGCAGTGCGACGGCTTGCGGGTCGGCGATGTTGCACGCATCCCACATACGAGTAAGCGGTTCATCCGGCTGCAAAGCAAGAACCCTTGCCTTCGCCGCCTCTGGCATG
>JAYVQV010000101.1:0-2685 GCA_043776855.1 Limisphaerales bacterium
CGCCGAGGAAGCGCTCAAGGACAACGAGAAATACAAAGTCGTCTGGCAGGTCTTGCAGGCGCTCCGTGCCCACGACGACCGCTTCAACGCCACCGTCAATCAAATCGAACTCAACCAGCAGCGCCCCGACGTGATTCAGGTGATCGGCATCGGCGGTGACGACCCGAACTCCAAGGACGACAGCCAGAGCGAAGGCGACAGCCAGCCCAAGCTCCGCGAAGTGCAGGGCGCGTTTGCCTTCCCGCAACTGGAGGAATGGAAGGACGCCACCAAAACAGCACAAAGCGAATTGCCAGCACAACTGTTGAATGAACATGAATTTTGCCGCCGCAACACGAAACTCGACGAACTGCGATGTGGTTGGCATCATCTCGTCCATGACTGCCAGTGTCGCACCAGTCGAGTGCATCGAAGAAGCCGTGGAGCATCTGCCAATCAGCGATACTGTGCGGCGCGGGCGGACAGCGCCCCCACCAGTCGCGCGTCTCACGGAGAAAAAGAAACTGATTCCGTTCGGCTGGTATGGTGGAAAGTTTTCGCATCTTGATTGGCTGCTGCCGTTGCTTCCCGACTGTCATCATTACTGCGAGCCGTTCGCTGGCTCGGGCGCGGTGCTCCTCAACCGCGACCCGTCGCCGGTGGAAACCTTCAACGACCTTGACGGTGAAGTGGTGAATTTCTTCCGCGTGCTCCGCGAGCAAAAGGAACGGCTGATTGAAGCCATCGGACTGACTCCGTTCGCCCGTGAAGAATTTGCCCTCGCCTGTGAAATCAGCCCTGACTTGTCAGCATTGGAACGTGCCCGACGGTTTTACGTTCGCGCCCGGCAAGTGCGGACTGGCCTTGCACAGACGGCCACCATCGGTCGTTGGGCGAATTGCAAAAACACGAGTCGTGCGGGCATGAGCGGCGTCATCAGCCGGTGGCTGGGCGCGGTGGAAGATTTGCCGGCGGTGGCGGAGCGGTTGCTCCGCGTGCAAATCGAAAACCGCCCGGCGGCGGCTGTTATTCGCCTCTACGATTCGCCCGTCACGCTGTTCTACTGCGACCCGCCTTACGTCCATTCGACGCGCGGTGATTCTAAGGCTTACGGATTTGAAATGACCGACGCGCAGCACCGGGAACTTGCCGACGTGTTGAACGCCGTTCAAGGCATGGTCGCGTTCTCGAATTACCAGGCGAACATTCTCAACAAACTTTATCCCGCATCGAAGTGGCACAAGACGGTTTCGCCCGCGCGCACGAACCATTCGACGAAGGACAAGCGCGTTGAGGTCTTGTGGACAAACTACGACCCGCACAAAATCAAACGCAACGGAAAGCACTCGAATGGAGAATTGTTCCCCACTGCTTGAGGCTGCGCTGAAGCGCGCCCAGAAGAACCTCGGCCATTCCTTCATTCGCGATGAGGAAACTGCCGTGCGTGTGCTATCGGTGGTGAACTGTCCGAGCAATCGCGCCGGGGTGCGATTGCTCATGTCATGCATGTTGGCGAAGCTGCATCGCCCGGAGATTGACCCACGCAAGCCCTACACAAAAATCGGCAGCAAGGATTGCTTCTCCGGCCGCAGTTACGATGAGCAATTCATCGGTGACTTCATCACGAAGCACAACTTGCCATGCAATTCGACGACAGCGTTTCTCACGCCCACCCTGCGAAACATGGACCAAACGCTTACAACCAAAGTTGTTTTGGTTGGACGGCCAGCGGTGATGTATCACGATGCTTTGCAGCTTTTGGACGACGTTCGCGCTGGGCGAGTGCCGGCGAAGGATGTTCTGGATGAATGCATCCGGCTTCTGTTGCTCGAACGCGATGCGCGAAAAGTTCGTCTGAAGACTTTGCTCTCCGGTGTGAATCGTGCGCCCGGCGCGCTGCCGCTCTCGTCTGAGGACACGGTGAATCTGATTGAGCAGCACCTTCGCTGCAAAGGCTCAAGCCGTCTGCCCGTCTTCATTGTTGCTGCCGCTTACGAAGCCGCGAAGACCCGTCTCGGCGAACGCGTGCTGAATCTCACCGCTCACAATGCCGCCGATGAGCAAACCGGCGCGGTAGGCGACGTTCAAATCACGCTGCTCGGCGAAGACAAGGTCGTGACGAGCTACGAGATGAAAAACAAAGCTGTTCAGCGCGGTGACATTGATCGTGCGCTTCAGAAAATCGCCAGCCAAGGGAAGCATGTTCAAAATTATATCTTCATCACGACCGAAGCCGTGACGGACGAGGTTCGGGATTACGCACGCTCCAAGTATGACGAGACCGGCGGCGTTGAAATCGCGATTCTCGATTGCGTCGGATTCCTGCGCCACTTCCTGCATCTCTTTCACCGTCTGAGGAAAGATTTTCTCGACCAATATCAAGCTCTCGTTCTTCGCGAGCCGGACAGCGCGGTTAGTCAGGCTTTGAAGGAAGCGTTCCTCGCGTTGCGCCAGGCGGCGGAGAGCGCGGATTGATTTCGGCGTTGATACAGACGGCATTCTTGGCCTTCACTTACACGACACGGGGCAGTGCTTTCCCCTCTACCTCTACGAAAAGGACGAGCCAGCGGAGTCCCAGAGCGGCGAAGCAAAGAAGCTCCGGCAAGCCGATTTGATGGCCCAAGAACCGGCGGGCGAGTTGGTCTGCGGCTACCGGCGGCGCAGCGCCATCACGGATGCCATCCTCGCCGATTTCCGCGCGGCGTA
>JAYVQV010000102.1:0-2685 GCA_043776855.1 Limisphaerales bacterium
CCGATGATGGGCTTCTTGAAATCGGCCTCGGTGAAGCCGACGGGATAAAGCATGGCGCGGGCGGCGGCGCGTTCCGGACCGTCCACGAGCTGGCTGGAGAAGGGGCGGAGGTTTGGGGTCTGGCGTCTGGGGTCTGGCGTCTGGGGGGCGAATTTCTTTTTCATCGGGCGGGCAGTGTGGCGGAAAAATTCCGCGCGGGCAAGGTGAGGAGTTTTAATTTGAAAATACGCTCATCATCGGCCACACTGGCGCTTCGGTGGAGAGATGGCTGAGTGGTTTAAGGCACACGCCTGGAAAGCGTGCGTAGGTAACACTACCGTGAGTTCAAATCTCACTCTCTCCGCCAGTCTCATTTTCCGGCGGCAGTTTTCACAAGTTTTTCATCCGAATCCAACTGTTCGTCGCTGGTCAACACTGTTACTTTGGCCGCGATGTTCCAATTGTCCCAAACCGCGCACTGCACCTTCGCCGCCATGGCCTTGATGCTGCCGTTTTTATCAGCGGCGGGCGAACGGAACATAGACTTCAATTTTCAGATCCGTCCAATTCTTTCAGACCGCTGCTACACCTGCCACGGCCCCGACACACGCGCGCGCAAGGCTGAATTGCGGCTCGACACCAAGGAAGGTTTGTTCCGGCGGCTCGAAACAAATTCATTCGTCGTCAAACCCGGCGACACGAACCAAAGCGAAATCATTCGCCGCATCTTCGCGACCGACGACGACCAGATGCCGCCCGAGAAATCCAACCTCCATCTTTCGGACGCAGAAAAAAATCTGCTGCGCCGCTGGGTCGAGCAAGGCGCGGAATACAAACCGCTGTGGTCATTCATCCCGGTGGAAAAAATTCTGGTGCCGGAGCGCCGAGCACCCGCTCGGCTCGTTTCAAGCAACGATACCAACTTGCCGAGCGGGTGCTCGGCGCTCCAACCCGCGGCTTGGCCAAAAAATCCGATTGATGAATTTGTTTTGGCAAAATTGGAAACGGAAAATTTATCGCCGTCACCCGAAGCCTCGCGCGAAAATTTATTGCGCCGACTGTCGCTGGATTTGACCGGGCTGCCGCCGCGCGCGGAAGATGTGGATTTGTTCCTCGCGGACAAATCACCTGATGCCTACACGCGTTTCGTGGACAAGTATCTCGCCGCGCCCGCCTACGGCGAACGCATGGCGCTGGATTGGCTCGACCTCGCGCGCTACGCGGACACCTACGGCTACCAGCAAGACATGGAGCGCGATGTTTCGCCGTGGCGCGACTGGGTGATTGAGGCGTTCAACGAAAATCTTCCTTACGATAAATTTCTGACGTGGCAACTCGCCGGCGATTTGCTGCCCAACGCCACGCGCAAACAAAAACTCGCCACCGCGTTCAGCCGCCTGCATCGCCAGACGAATGAAGGCGGCAGCATTGACGACGAGTTCCGCGCCGAATACGCCGCCGACCGCGTGAACACCTTTGGCACGGCGATGCTCGGCCTCACCGTCGGCTGCGCGCGTTGCCACGACCACAAGTTCGACCCGTTCACGCAGAAAGATTACTACCAGCTCTTCGCGTTCTTCAACAACCTGGACGACGCCGGGATGTATTCGCATTTCACCCGCGCCACGCCCACGCCCGCGCTGTCGCTGCCAACACTAGGGCAGGAAAAGCAACTCGCGGAAGTGCAGCAGAAAATTTCCGACACCGAGGCGAGCCTGAAAAAAATTTCCGCCGCGAGCAGCAATGATTTTTCCGCGTGGCTGAAAACGGCGGAAGTGAAATTGCCCGCGCCCATCGCACATTTCAAATTTGACGAAGTGACAAGCAACACCACGCCCGACAGTTGCTCGACGAATGTGGTGAAGTTTGAGGGCGGCATTGAACTGGTGGACGGAGCGCCGAGCACCCGCTCGGCGCGTTTCGAGGGCAACCAACGAGCCGAGCAGGTGCTCGGCGCTCCGATGAATCGTGCGCTCAAATTTTCCGGGGACGACGAACTGGTCGGCAAGAGCGTGAAAAATTTCAACCGCACGGATGAATTTTCGTTCAGCCTTTGGGTGAAGCCAGCAGAAATTCAAGACCGCGCCATTCTCCTGCACCAGTCGCGGGCGCGCGAGGATGCGGGCAGCCGTGGCTTTGAGCTTTCGCTGGATCACGGCAGACCGTTCTTCGGTCTGATTCATTTCTGGCCGGGCAACGCCATCGCCGTGCGCGCAAAAAATGTTTTGCCGACGAATGAGTGGTCGCAGTTGACCGTGACTTACGATGGTTCCAGCCACGCGGAGGGAATCAAAATTTTTCTCAACGGCGCGGCGCTGGAAACGGAAGTTGTCCGTGATGCGCTGACGAAAGACATCGTGCATCTCAAGCAGTGGGATGACACAGAAGTTGGCAAGATTCATCTCACGCTCGGCGCGCGGTTCCGCGACAGCGGTTTCAAGAATGGCGCGCTGGATGATTTGCAGGTTTTTGACACCGCATTGACGGCGGCGGAAGCGCAAACGATTGGAGCGCCGAGCACCCGCTCGGCGCGTTTCGAGGGCAACCAACGAGCCGAGCAGGTGCTCGGCGCTCCGCTCTTTGTGCATTTCCTCGCCCGCGAAAACCAAACCTACCGCGCCGCGCTGGCTGATTTGAAAAAACTTCGCGAACAGCAGAACGATTTGCAGAACGGCGTCCGCGAAATCATGACGATGCGGGAATTGC
>JAYVQV010000103.1:0-2684 GCA_043776855.1 Limisphaerales bacterium
CATGGCGGCGGCGTTGAAGGATATTCAGAACGGCAAGTTCGCCAAGGACTGGATCAACGAATACAAAGGCGGCTACAAACGCTACAACGCGCTGCTCAAAAAAGGCGAAGCGCATCCGATTGAAAAGACCGGCAAGAAACTCCGCGCGATGATGCCGTGGATGAAGAAAGCCAACATCAAGGGCGCGCAAGCCTCTTACTGATTAAAACTTTCAAACACAAAAGCCGCTGGAAAATTCCAGCGGCTTTTTTATTTTCCAACCGCCCGCGCGCCTGGGCATGACCGGAATGAATTTTGAAACTGCCCGCCAGCCGGGCGCGTCTACTTTCAACGTGTTCAACGGTAAAAATTCTGGAATAGTCTGGCGTGCGTAATTTTTTCCCGCCTCTGGCCTTGCTGCTGGCAATCTTTGCCGGCGCGTGTTCGCGCGGCGATGGCAAGCAGGCTCCGCCGCCCGCGCCGGTGCTCACGGCCAAGGCCGCCGTCAAAAACCTGCCCGTGCTGATCACACCGGCGCCAGTCGGCCACGTCATGCCGGTTTCTTCCGTCACCATTCGTCCGCAGATCGGCGGCGTCATCAGCGCGGTGAATTTTACCGAGGGGCAGTCCGTGAAAAAGGACGACCTGCTTTTCTCCATTGATTCCCGGCCAGCAGCGGCGGCGCTGGCGCGCGACCAGGCGCAGTTGCAGAACGCGCAGATCCAGTTCGACCGCCAGCAGAAATTGTTTGAGCAGAAACTGATTTCGCAGGATGAATTCGACACCAGCAAGGCGAACCGCGACGCGCTCGCGGCCACGGTGCGGTCGGATGAACTGAACCTCGGCTACTGCGAAATCCGCGCGCCGATTGATGGCCGCACGGGCGCGGTGCAATTCCACGCGGGCAACGTGGTGAAGGCGCCGGATGACGTGCTGCTGACCATCAACCAGATTCATCCCATCTACGCGGCGTTCGCGGTGGCGGAAAGATTTTTGCCGGAGATCCAGAAACAAATGCGTAGTCGCACGCTGGCCGTGACTGCGAGTTTTGAAAACATGGAAGGCGAGCCGCCGGCGGGCGAACTCACCTTCGTGGACAACGCCGTGGACGAGGCCACTGGCACGATTCAACTGAAGGCGACGTTTGCGAACGCGGACGGAAAATTATGGCCCGGCCAGTTCGTGCAGATTTCAATTCAACTCGATGAACTCACCAATGTCGTCGTCGTGCCGTCGCAGGCGGTGCAGAACGGGCAGAGCGGACAATTTATTTTCGTCGTCAAGGCGGACAAGACCGTGGAAGTGCGCCCGGTGAAAACCGGCATCACGTTCAAGGGCGACACGGCGATTCTCTCCGGCCTCAATGCCGGGGAAACGGTGGTCACGGATGGACAACTTCGCCTCGCGCCCGGCGTCACCGTGAGCGACAAAAGCGAAATGAAGAAGTAAGCATGAAGAATGTAGAAACAAAAACGGCCGGGCAGGAAAAAATAAATTGCGAACTCGGTTCGCGGGTGGAGCGCGGGCTTCAGCCCGCTTCATCGCGCAAATGTTTTTGGACATTGAAGCGGCATGAATGCCGCGCTCCGAAAAATCGGCCACTGAATCATTTCTTCATTTTTCATTCTTCATTCTGCCTTCCCCTCCGATGAGCGTTTCGGAAATCTTCATCCGCCGGCCCGTGATGACCACGCTGGTCATGGCGGCGATTTTGCTTTCGGGCGTCATCGGCTTCCGCCAGTTGCCGGTGAGCGATCTGCCGACCGTGGATTTTCCAACCATCCAAGTCTCGGCGAATCTTCCCGGCGCGAGTCCGGCGACGATGGCCTCCTCGGTCGCCACGCCGCTGGAAAAACAGCTCTCGACGATTGCCGGCGTGGACTCGATGACCTCGGTCAGTTCACAGGGCAGCGCGCAGATCACGATCCAGTTTTCACTCGACCGCAGCATTGATGCGGCGGCGCAGGATGTGCAGTCGGCGATTGCCAAGTCCGTGCGCCAGTTGCCGCCGGACATGCCGACGCCGCCGACTTACAACAAGATCAACCCCGCCGACCAGCCGGTGCTTTTTCTCGCGATGTCGTCGCCCACGCTGCGGCTTTCGGCGGTGGACGATTACGCGGAAAACCTGCTCGCGCAAAGAATTTCCACTGTGAACGGCGTCGCGCAGGTTTTTGTTTTTGGTTCGCAGCAATACGCCGTGCGCATCCAGGTGGACCCGAACAAACTTGCCGCTTACAGCCTCGGCATTGATCAGGTCGCCTCGGCGGTTGAACAGGGCAACGTGAACCAGCCGCTCGGCACGCTTTACGGCAAGCATCAGGCGTTCACCGTGCAGGCGAACGGCCAGCTTCAGACGGCGGCGGATTTCCGTCCGCTCATCGTCGCGTATCGCAACGGCCGCCCCGTGCGGCTCGAAGCGCTCGGCCACGTTACCGACAGCGTGCAAAATAATAAAAGCGCTGCCTGGTATGACCAGACGAACGCCGTCGTGCTGGCTGTGCAACGCCAGCCGGGCGCGAACACCGTGCAGGTGGTGGACGACATCAAAAAATTATTGCCGCAGTTCCGCGAGGCGATTCCGGCGGCAATCAATCTGGATGTGGCGATTGACCGCTCGCTGATGATCCGCAAATCCGTGACCGACGTGGAGCGGACTTTGTTTGTCGCCGTGATTCTCGTCATCCTGGTCATTTTTATTTTCC
>JAYVQV010000104.1:0-2681 GCA_043776855.1 Limisphaerales bacterium
GCCGCTGCTCATGCAACGCTTCGAGACCATGCACGACCAGGCCAAGATCGCGCTGCGCCGAGATGATTTTTCTGAAATCGGTTGGAAAAATTTTCTCGCCGCGTCCGAATGGCGTTCGCGTTTTCCGGGCATGAAGGAAGTCGGCTACGCGGAATTTTCCCAAGACAAATGCGTTGTGAAATTTTGCGATGCGCTGACGGCGACAACCCACACCCCAGGATTTGATCTCGACTCCGACGACGCCATCCGCGACGCCGTGCAAAAAACCGCCGATGCCGGCTACGGCGTCGCGTCCACCAACAATCTTTGGCTCGGCACAAACCAAGTCGTCATCGGCCTGCAGATCATCGGTGTCGTGGACCAGCGTCCCGCGTCGCCGCCGGAAAACCGGGCGAACTTGCGCGGCTTCATTTTCTTTGCGCTCGACCAGCGGGAATATTTTGCGGCGGTCAAAACCCAACTGAAAAATTTGCCGTTCGACCTGCGCCAGCTTGCGCCGGGCGAAGTCGCCCCGCCAAAAACGGAGACGCAGCGGCCATTTGGCGGCGTCAACAGCCTGACGGGCGAATGGCGTTTCGTGGCGACGTTGCGCGACACGCCGGCCTCGACCGCGTCGCAGTGGATTGTTTTGGGCGGTGGAATTGTTTTGAGCGCGCTGCTGTATTTTCTTTTCGCCACGCAGGCGCGGCTGCGGTTCGCGGCGGAAATCGCGGCGGAAAAAATTTCGCAGCGCGAGACAGAAATCGTTTTGCTCAACCGCGGTCTCGAAGAAAAAGTCATCGAGCGCACGGCGCAGTTGAACACCGCGCTCGCGGAGGAAAAAGAATTGAACCGGCTCAAAGGGAATTTCATCTCCATGGTCACGCACGAAATCCGCACGCCGCTCGCGCTCATCCTCGGCTCGTCGGAAATTTTGTCGCGCTACCTCGACCGCCTCGCGCCAGAGAAACGCGCGGAACATCTTCAGACGATTGATTCCTCCGTGCATCGCATGAGCGGGTTGCTGGAAGATGTTTTGCTGTTCAGCAAGGCGGAGGCGGGACGGATGGAATTTAATCCGGTCGAACTGGACTTGAAAAAATTCTGCGCGCAGCTCGTGGATGAATCGTTGTCCGCGACGAACCGCCGCTGCCCGATTGAATTGTCTGCCGACATTTCTGAACCCGCGCGCGGTGACGAAGGTTTGCTGCGCCACATTTTTTCCAACCTCATCGCCAACGCCGCGAAGTATTCGCCGCCGGGAACGCCGGTGAAATTGTCCGTCACGCGCGATGGGGGCGACGCCATTTTCATCGTGCAAGATCGCGGCATGGGCATTCCCGAGGCGGATCGCAAACGTTTGTTCACGCCGTTCTATCGCGGTAAAAACGTGGCGACGATCCAAGGCACGGGCCTCGGCCTCGTCATCGTGAAACATTGCGTGGAGCGGCATGGCGGGCACATCGAAGTGGACAGCGCGGAAAAAATCGGCACGACGGTGAGCGTGCGGTTGCCGCTGTTTTCACCCGCGCATACGGAATTTATCAAGCGTATCTCACAAACTCCGAGCGAATGAAAAAGATTTTAGTCATCGAAGACGAACCGGCGATGCGCGCGAACCTGCGCGACATTTTGGAACTGGAAAACTTTTCGCCGCTCACCGCCGCGAACGGCCGCGACGGCGTGGCCGTGGCAAAAGAAAAATTGCCCGACTTGATTTTGTGCGACGTGATGATGCCGGAGCTGGACGGCCACGGCGTGCTGGCCGCCTTGCGCACCGAGCCGGCCACCGCGCGCATCCCGTTTATTTTTCTCACAGCGAAAGGCGAGCACGCCGACGTGCGCACGGGCATGAACTTGGGCGCGGACGATTACCTCGTGAAGCCGGCGAAGGTGGATGATTTATTGGAAGCCATCGCCGCCCGACTGGATCGCGCGCAGCAGCGCGGCGGGTTCACGGCGGATTTTTCCAGCGCTGTGCCGCTGGAAAAACTTGGCCTGTCCGTGCGCGAGGCGGAAATTCTTTTGTGGGTGGCACAGGGCAAATCAAACTACGAAGCCAGCGTCATCCTGAACATCAGCGCGGCGACGGTGAAAAAGCATTTGGAAAATATTTATTCCAAGCTGGGTGTCGAGGGCCGCAACAGCGCGTCGCTGCGAGCGGTGGAGATGCTGGCGAAGAAAGCATAGCCGAAACCGGCTGGCGCTGGCGGTTGATGCCGCCTTCTCCACAATGGTGCAGCTTGACACGGTTGTGCTTCGTATTGGATTCCACTCCCTCTCCTCCTCGGAGGAGGAGCAGCGACAGCGGCTATGGACAGGGGAGAGGAGGCCCATGGTTTGCGAAATTAAAAATCCCCTCTCCCCAACCCTCTCCCCGCTCGTGCCTCGCGGGGCGAGGGAGCCAGACCGCAACCGGGGCAAGCTGCACCCCCTCCACAAGTTCCTGCCAAAATATTCTTTCTAGCACTGGCCGGTTCGGATAATTTAACTGCTACACATGAAACTACCCACGGTAAAAAACATCAGCCGCCGTCATTTTTTGAAGGCCGCCGGCACCGCCATCATCCTGCCCACCATCCTCCCCGGCTGTGCCATTGGTCGCGGCGGTAAAAAAATCCGCGCCAACGGCAAGATCAACATGGGCGTTGTCGGCTGGGGCATGCAGGGGCCGAGCAACACCAAATCATTTTTGTTTGAGA
>JAYVQV010000105.1:0-2680 GCA_043776855.1 Limisphaerales bacterium
AATCCTCGCGCCCGCCTTCTTCGCCGCGCAAAAAAATGTGGCCGCCAAGAAGAAGCTGGTTGTGACGGCGGAAATTCCCAACCTGTTTTTCGGCTTCCCGCAAGGCGTGGCCGAACCCGTCGTGCCGCCCGCGCCCGCCGCCAACCGTTCGCCAGAAACCAATTATTTCATCTGGGGCGAAAACGGCGAAGCGCCCGTCACCGACGAACAAACCTTCAAGCAAAATAACGTCCCGGCCACGGATTTCATCAACCGTCACGCGCATCCATCTGATGTCGTGGCCCGCGCGGCGGCCATGCCCGGCGTGGCCGGCGCGCTCGTGGCGCTCGCGGACGGTCTGCGCGTCGCGAGCCAAGTGCCGCAAAATTTGAACGGCGACACCATCGCCGCCTTCCTGCCGCAGATTTTTGAGCGCGTGAACCAGAGCACGCGCGAGCTGCGGATGGGCGCGCTGAACAACGTCAGCTTCACCGTGGGCAATGTGCCTTGGAAAATTTTCCGCGTGAACTCGGTTTATTTCGCGGCGTTCGGACGCGCGGGCGAGGCGCTGCCGAAAACTCAACTGGCGGGACTCGCCGCCGAACTCGACCGCAAAAACAAACTCTAAAAATTTATGGCCATCATCAATCAAGCGACCAAGGAACTTCAGGTCAAGATCGTCTATTACGGCCCCGCGATGGGCGGCAAGACGACAAACCTCGTGCAAGTCCACGACCACGTCCAGACCAACAACGGCAACAAGGGCAAGCTCGTCTCGCTCGCGACGAGTTCTGACCGCACGTTGTTTTTCGATTTTCTCCCAATCGAGGCGATGACCATTCGCGGCTTCAAAACGAAGTTCCAGCTTTACACCGTGCCCGGCCAGGTGATTTACAACACCACGCGCCAGCTCGTGCTGCGCGGTGTGGACGGCATTGTGTTCGTCGCCGATTCGCAATACGAAAAGATGCCGGAGAACATCGAGAGCTTTCAAAATCTTTTGGACAACCTCGCGTCGCAGAAATTGAACCTCGCGGAGATTCCTTACGTCATTCAATACAACAAGCGCGACCTGCCGAACGCCGCGCCGGTGCAATACATGGATTATCTCCTCAACAATCGCGAAGTGCAGGTGCCGTCGTTCGAGGCCACCGCGCACAAATGCGAAGGCGTCTTCGAGAGCCTGAACATGATCACGCGGATGTTGCTCCAGAAATACATCAACCAATCCGTCCCCCAATACGCCTGACCGCTATGGCCACGCTCCCCCAACTTTTCGAGGAAGACGTCTGCGTGGTGGCCGCCGCGCTGACGGAATTTCTCGGCCAGTCCTCGGCCACGGCGGCGCTGGTGGTGGACAAGGGCGGCTTCCTCATCGCGAACCAGGGTGATGCGGGCGATGTGGATTTCACCACGCTCGCGGCGCTGGCGAGCGGCGCGTTCATGGCGAACCAGACGATTGCCGGACTCGTTGGCGAAAAAACTTTCAGCAGCACGTTGCAGCAAGGCGAGACGTTCAGCCTGTTCGTCACGGAAATTGATTCGCACTGCCTGCTCCTCGCGCTGTTCAAGTCGAAGACCGGCGCGGGCTTGGTGAAGTATTACAGCGGCAATTGCACCAGCCTCATCGCCCGCCAGCTCGTCGCCGCTGAAGAACGGAATCCGGGAAATGGATTTGATCTGTCCGCGCTGAACCTCGCGGAGCCGCAAGCACTGTTTCGGAAAAAAGCGTGAAGGATTTTTATGGACGCGAACCTGGCCAACGAATTCAACGGCCTGTTGCAAAAACTTCTCGCCGCCCACGAAGCCGCGTCGGACGTGCTGCTGGTAGTCGGCAAGCCGCCGCAGGTGGAAATCCACGGCGTGCTCGAAGCGCCGGAGATTGGCGAAAATGTTTTGAGCGGCGAACGCGTGGAAAAATTTGCGCGCGGCATCATCAACGGCCACGTCAAGCTCCAGCAGGATTTTGCCAGCACCGGCGCGTGCGATTGCAGTTATGCGCTGCCTGACACCTGCCGGTTCCGCGTGAATGTCTACAAGCAGAACGGCCAGCACGCGCTGGTCATGCGCCGCCTCTCGCCCCAGATCCCCACGCTGGATTCACTTGGCCTGCCGCCCGCCATCAAGAATCTCATCGCCGAAAAACACGGCCTCGTCTTCGTCACCGGTGGCACGGGCAACGGCAAGACCACCACGCTGGCGGCGTTGCTGAATGAAATAAACGCGACGAGCAAAGTTCACGTCGTCACGCTCGAAGACCCGATTGAATTTCTGCATCCGCAGTTGAAGTCCACGTTCAGCCAGCGCGAACTGGGCCGGGATTTTTTCAGCTTCCCCGATGGCCTGCGCTCCGCGTTGCGGCAGGCGCCCAAAGTTATTTTGGTCGGCGAAATCCGCGACCGCGAGACGATGGAGATCGCGCTCACCGCCGGTGAGACCGGGCATCTGGTGTTGACCACGCTGCACACGAACAGCGCGGACCAGGCCATTCACCGCATTCTTGGATTATTCGGCAAGGACGAGGAGCAGCTCGTGCGCGAACGGCTCGCCGGTTCCTTGCGCTACATTGTCGGCCAGCGGCTCGTGCCGAAAAAATCCGGTGGCCGCCACCTCGTCACCGAACTCATGGGCAGCAGCCTCCGCACGCGCGAGGCGATTGAGCTGGGCGAGAATGAAAATCGTCGCCTGCACGAAATCATCG
>JAYVQV010000106.1:0-2668 GCA_043776855.1 Limisphaerales bacterium
TTCCAAGATAAATTCTCCTGCATCACCCAAAGAAACACACAGGCAAGATGCCTGTGCCACTTCGCTCGGCGAAACCCTCCGCGCTCTCTGGTCGCAGCCCGCGTTCTGGATTCTCGTCATCTATTTCACGCTCCCCGCCATCGCGGGCTGGGTCACGAAAAACTGGCTCCCCACTTTTCTCGCGGACACGTTTAACCTCAAGCAAGGCCCCGCCGGCTTGTCCGCCACGGGCTACATCATGCTCGCCTCGCTCGTCGGCGTGCTTCTCGGCGGTGTGATTGCAGACTCGTGGATGCGCCGGACCAATCGCGGCCGCATCTACACCAGTGCGCTCGGCGTGGCGCTGCTCGTGCCCGCGCTGCTCGCGCTCGGCTATGCGCCAAGCATGGAAGTGGCGATTGCCGCGATGATTTTGTTCGGCCTCGGCTGGGGATTTTTCGACTGCAACAACATGCCCATCCTCTGCCAGATCGCGCGGCCCGAGCATCGCGCCACCGGCTACGGTTTCATGAACCTCGTCAGCATCAGCGTCGGCGCGGGCGCGACCGTGGCGCTCGGCTGGATGCGCGATCACGGCATCAAATTTTCCATTGCGTTCGCCGTGTCGGCGGCGGTGGCCGCGCTGGGTGCCGCTTTGATTTTGTTTGTGAAACCCAAGACTGATAATTTTGAACAAGCCTGAAATGAAAACGCCCCTCACAGGAATCGTCCCGCCGATGATCACGCCGTTGAACGGTCGCGATGAACTGGATCACGCCGGCTTGGAGAAATTGATTGAGCATATTTTGGCGGCGAGTAGTGGCACAGGCTTCCAGCCTGTGAGTTCCAAGATAAATTCTCCTGCATCACCCAAAGAAACACACAGGCAAGATGCCTGTGCCACTACGGGCGTCGCCGGACTTTTCATCCTCGGCACCACTGGCGAAGGGCCGGGCTTGAGCTACCGTCTGCGCCGCGAATTGATTGAGCGCACTTGCCAGCAGGTGAATCGCCGCGTGCCGATCCTCGTCGGCATCACCGACACCGCGTTCGTCGAGTCCGTGAACGTCGCTCGCGCCGCCGCTGACTTTGGTGCGGACGCCGTGGTGCTCGCGCCGCCGTATTACTTGCCCGAAGCGCAACCGGAGTTGCAGGAGTATCTCGACCATCTCGTTCCCGAACTGCCGCTGCCGCTCTACATCTACAATATGCCCGCGCTGACGAAGGTTCACATCGAACTCGACACCGTGCGCCGCGCGATGGACAACCCGCGCATCATCGGCCTCAAGGACAGCTCCGGCGACTTGAATTATTTCAAAGCCGCCGCCGACCTCATCAAACAAAATCGCCCCGACTGGCCGTTGCTCATCGGCCCGGAAGAAAAACTTTTCGACGCGCTGCAAGCCGGCGGTCACGGCGGCGTGAGCGGCGGCGCAAATTTGTTTCCGAAACTCTACGTCAAACTCTGCGAAGCGCATCGCGCCGGGAATCTTGCCCGCGCGCAGGAATTGCAGAAACAAATCCAGCGCGTGAGCGATTCGTTTTATCGCATCGGCAAACACTCCTCATCCATCATCAAAGGCATCAAATGCGTCGCGCACACGCTTGGCCTCTGCAACGATTTCATGGCCGAGCCGTTCCATAAATTCCGCACCGGCGAACGCGAATTGGTGAAGGCACGGCTGAAAGAAATCGAAGCCGAGATCGCGAAGTTGAATTTGTGATTTATACGACGAAACATTTTTTTGCCTCACGCAAAGTCCGCAAAGGACTGGAATTTATTTTTGGATTTCTTTGCGACCCTTGCGGCCTTTGCGTGAGATTATTTTTTTTGTGCTTCGTGTATTTCGTGGTTCAAAATTCTTTCGCTGAAAATTTCTCCGTTCTCAAACCCGCCGACTTCGCTCACCACGTCGCCAAGTTCAACGCGATGGAGGACGAGAATTTCACCAACACCATTTCCAACGCGGACTCATGGAGCTGGCTGCAAATGAAAGTTCCGTTCTTCGACTGCCCCGACAAGGAAGTGGAGGAGATTTATTATTTCCGCTGGTGGTCGTTCCGCAAACATCTCGCGCAGACGACGAATGGCTGGGTCGTCACGGAATTTCTCACGCCCGTCCGGCACGCGGGGATTCACAACACCATCAGTTGCGCCGCCGGTTTTCATCTGGCCGAGGGACGTTGGCTGCGCGACCAGAATTTTCTCAATGACTACACGCGGTTCTGGCTGCGTGGAGCGGACGGAAAACCGCAGCCGCATTTTCACAAGTTCAGCAGTTGGTTCGCATCCGCCGCCTACGACCGCTTCCTCGTCAACGGCGACAAAAAATTTCTCACGAACCTGCTCGCGGATTTGGTCGCCGATTATCGCGCGTGGGAAAATGAAAAACTGACGAACGGTTTGTTCTGGCAGTTCGACGTGCGCGACGGCATGGAAGAATCCATCAGCGGCTCGCGCACGGCGAAAAATCTGCGCCCGACCATCAACAGTTACATGGCCGCCAACGCCCGCGCCATCGCGGCGACGGCGTCGCTGGCGGGCGACAAAAAAATCGCGGAGGAGTTTTCCGCCAAATCCGCGCTCTTGAAAAAACTCATCCAAGAAAATCTCTGGGATGCGGATGCGAATTTTTTCAAGGTGCGTCTGGCGGTTGGAGCGCCGAGCACCAGCTCGGCTCGAACGAGC
>JAYVQV010000107.1:0-2668 GCA_043776855.1 Limisphaerales bacterium
CTTCGGCACGAACGATCTCACGCAGACCTGCCTCGGCATGTCACGCGATGACTCCGGTTCGTTCCTCGGTGCTTACACCGAAAACGAAATCGTGAAGAAAAATCCGTTCGCCTCGATTGACCAGACCGGCGTCGGCCAGCTCATTGAGATTGCTTGCGCGAAGGGCAACAAGACCCGCCCTGGCATCAAGCTCGGCATCTGCGGCGAACACGGCGGCGATCCTGATTCCGTGAAATTCTGCCATCGCGTCGGCCTCACCTATGTGAGCTGCTCACCGTATCGCGTGCCGGTAGCTCGCCTCGCCGCCGCGCAAGCTGCCATCGAAGAGAAGCGCAAGGCGAAGAAGAAATAATTCGCTTCTGAAACAATTAAAAAGCCGCTCCGAAAAACCGGGGCGGCTTTTTGCATCTTGCCGTGGCTACGCCAATGGCGTAGCCTGCTGCCGTGATTTTTGTCGAGACACTCACTTTCACCAAGCGCGTGCTGGCGTTGTTGGACGACGAAAGTTATTCCGGCCTGCAAACGTGGCTCGCCAAGCATCCTGACGCCGGGGATGTCATCCGCAGTTCCGGCGGGCTGCGAAAGATTCGTTGGGCGGCTAAAGGCCACGGCAAGCGCGGCGGCGTGCGGGTGATTTATTATTGGTGGATGGGCAAAGACCGCATCTCGATGCTGTTCATTTATCCGAAGAATGAAATGGACGATTTGACCACTGACCAATTGAAGCAGTTGAAACGCGCACTGGAGATTTGATTTATGGAAAAAAAACTGTTCGATGAACTGTTGCAAAGTGTGAACGAAGCGGCGGCGATTGAGAAGGGTCGCGCCAAACCTTCGCGCACCTTCGAGGTGAAGACCGCCAACGACGTGGTGCGGGTGCGCGCCAAGCTGGGGCTTTCGCAGACCAAGTTCGCGCGGCTGCTGGGCATCAGCGAGAACACGCTGCAAAACTGGGAGCAAGGCCGTCGCTCACCCGCTGGCCCGGCCAAGGTGCTGCTTAAAGTTGCCGCGCGCCATCCACGTTTTATCTTGGAAGTGGCGTGAGGCTGATTGGTTTCAAAAGCCGCTCTGGGAAACTAGAGCGGCTTTTTTATTTGGAAATTTACCAAGTTTTATTTTCCAGCATCGCGCTGGGCTTCTTCGTCGTCGCGATCCAGCGGTTTCAGTTGCCGGCATTTTTCCAATTCGCTGGCGGCCAGTTTCGTTTCACCGATGGCTTCATAAGCCTTGGCCAGCTCACGGTGATGAATGATTCGGTTGGGCGCCAGTTTGATGGCCTTCTTGAAATTTTTTATCGCCTCCTCATTGCTCGCCTGTGGCAGGCCGCCATAAACAATTTTCAGGAGGCCCTTGAGGATGAAATTCATGTTCGCCACGTCAAAATTCCAGCGGCCAAGCAGGTAGTAACCGATGTCCTGCTTGGGGTCGAGCGCGAGTCCGGTCTCACACTCCGCCTTCATCAGCTTGGACCAATTCACCTTGGTCTGGTTGTTGGTGTAGGGAAAATTCTTCGCGTAGCAGACTGCCACGCTGAGGTGAGCCGTCGCATTTTTAGGATCCACTTTCACCGCAAGGAACGAGCAGGCGAGCGCTTTTTCTGCGAGCGTCTTTTGCAGATCTGCCGAAGCGGTGTCGTGCATCAGGTCACAATAACGCCTTGCCATCACGCACAAGTCCGGGCAGTTCGTCGCCAGCGGCTCGGCGCTGGAAAATAGTTTGAATGCACCCGCCGAATCGCCGCGCTTTTGTGAAACTTCACCCTGCGACAACAGATTGCTGAACGAAAGATTTTCCGCACGGGCTGAAACCGCGAGCAGTAACGCCAGCAACATTTGGACGCAGTTTGTTTTTAGGATTCTCATGTTAAAATCAAACCGCCTTGTTGCGGAAAAGGTAATGTGACACGAGCCATTCCTCGCCATTGCGAAAACCCCAAAGCTCCGCGCACGCCATGTAGAACACGCGCCAATAAACCCACCAGCGCGTCTCGTTGTCCGCGCCGTAGGTTTGTGCGAAGAGCGGGCGGATTGCGTCTTCGTTCGCGTCCATGTTCGCCAGCCATGCTTCCGCCGTTTTTTGATAGTGCGTGCCGTTCACGCGCCAGTGATTCTCAATAGTTAAATCTTTTTGGAAGTGCAGCAGCAGATCGTCGCTCGGCATGATGCCACCGGCAAAAAAATACCGCGCCATCCAGTCCGACGCATCGCGCGCGACGAAGTGGTAGGCATATTCTTTGTGAGTGAAAATGTGGACGAACAATTTTCCCTCCGGCTTAAGCCAGCGGCTGATGTTGCCCATGAGCTTCTCAAAATTTTTCATGTGCTCGAACATCTCGACGGAAACCACGCGGTCAAATTTCTCCGTAATGTCAAAGCGGTTCATGTCGCAGGTGATAATGCGAAGATTTTTCAAACAACGTTTCTGCGCCTCGGCATCAATGTGCAATTTCTGTGTCGCCGAATTGGAAACGCCCGTGATGCGGGAGTTAGGAAAATGTTCCGCCATCCAGAGCGAAAGTGAACCCCAGCCGCAACCGAGTTCCAAAATGTTCTGGCCATCGGCAAGCTGCACGCGTTCGCAGGTGAGCTTCAGCATTTTTTCTTCCGCCGCGTCCAAGGTTTTAATTTCATCCGTCCAAAGCGCGCCGCTGTATTTCAAACGCTTGCCG
>JAYVQV010000108.1:0-2662 GCA_043776855.1 Limisphaerales bacterium
ATTTCGTAGATTCCCACTTCGTCGCCGCGACTTTCAATTTCGGATGCGACACGAACAGATGCCAGATGACAGCCTGAAACGCTTCGCTATGCGGCGTGACGTGCGCCGCGTTCACCGTCGGCACGATGACGCACGCGGTCGCTTCCTTCGCCGTGTAGCCGCCATCGCGTCCGACGATGCCGACGACGGACGCACCGACTTGCTTGGCGACTTGAATGGCGTTGACGAGATTCGGGCTGACATTTTTTTCGACGTTGCCGCCGCCGACGGAGAAAATCAGCAGGCCGTCCTTCGCATTGATACGACTGCCTTTGAGCCATTCGGAAAAAATTGTCGGCCAGCCTTCGTCGTTCGTGCGCGCAGTGAGTTCGGAAACGTTGTCCGTCGGCGCGTAAGCCTCGAAGCCGCAGATTTTGCGGAAATCATTCACCGCATGACCCGCGTTGCCTGCGCTGCCGCCGACACCGAGGATGAAGAGGCGTCCGCCACGATTGCGGATGGCGGCGAGTTCGTCCGCGCATTTTTCGATGGCGACCTCGTTCAGTTGCGCCGTGACCTGCTGGACTTCGGCGAGAAATTGTTTCGTGAAACTCATGCGGACAAATTACAAATTCTGAACGGCGAATGAAAGCGAAGTTTAAGTCGGAACGATGCCGTTGAAACCACAGATGGACACAGATGGACACAGATGGGGCTGGGGCTGGGTGAGTTTCCGTCAGAGACGAGCCGGTCACTTTTTAGTGGCGTCAAGCAACGGCTCCCCCGGCGATTTTATCTGTGTCCATCCGTGTCCATCTGTGGTCAAAAAAATTCTTACTGCATGGTCCCGGCTTAACAGTGGTTATCTGGCCGCACACCGTTTCCGCCGCGCTCAAAATTAATTTTGAAATCAAATTTCTCGCGCCAAAAATTTTCTCTGCTAACTTGCGCGCGCATGATTCGGCTCGTTCTCTTCGACATTGACGGCACGCTCGTCCGCACCGGGCACGCCGGCACGCAGGCATTCTCCAAGACCTTCGCGGCGGCGTTCGATTTGCATCACGGCGCGGAGCGGATGAAATTCGCCGGGCGCACGGATGTGAGCCTTGTGCGCGAGTTTTTCCAGATCAACGGCATCGAGGCCACGCCCGCGCTCTTCGCGAAATTTTTCGGCCAATACACCTTCTGGCTCGACCACATCCTCGGCGACAGCGGCGGCCACGCGTGCGCCGGCGTCTTTGAACTCATCCGCGACCTGCAAGCGCTGCCGAATCCGCCGATGCTTGGCCTGCTCACCGGCAACATCCAGCTCGGCGCGGAGATCAAGCTGCGCCAATACGGACTGTGGGAAAATTTTATGATGGGCGGTTTTGCGGATGACCACGAAGACCGCAACTACATCGCCGCCGCCGCGCTCGAACGCGGCCGCCGCGTGTTGGGCAAAGAGTTGCAACCGCAGGAAGTCATCGTCATCGGCGACACGCCGTTTGATGTGCGTTGCGGAAAATTCATCGGCGCAAAAACGCTCGCGGTGGCGTCGGGTGGCGCGACGTTGAAGGAATTAAAACTCTGTGATGCCGACTGGACGGTGGAAGACCTGACAAAAATTTCAGCCAGAGAAATGTGCGGGTGAGGATGGGGGTAGAGGTTTGGAGCCTATCTCCGTATTAGGCGGCGCTTGTAATGGCTAAATATCATTTTGTAGGCAACTCGTCGGTTTTTGTTTGTAGTTTCTCCCAGCCCACTAAAGTCCAGACCATTATCAGTGTGTGTCGCTCGTCGAAGAATAGCCCTCTCTTTTCAAAAAAAAGAACTTTGCCTTTATCTTTGTATGTCCAAACGAGTTTTGTGGGCGTAGATGTTTCCCCATAAGCGAAACGAGAGTTTGCAACGACAAAACCTTCCTTCGCGCGATAATCCTGAAATGCCATTGTCTCATCTGGCTCGCCCCACTTTTTCTGAACGGCAGTCATTTTGGTTCCGTATTTTAAGACGCCCGTTGGATCGCCTGGCGCCGTCGTGGAGCATGAAGTAAACACCGCGCAAATGAGAACGAATGTAATCAGTCTGAAAATTTTCATAATGAGTGAAGCGGCCTATCTCGTTTCCTAATTTGACTCTATTTTTACCGCCAGCGTCTGTCCAATTAATTTTCCAACTAAAAATAGCCGCTCCAATCTTCCCGACAAAGGCGGCGGGGCGTCTTGAACTGCGGCGGCAACTGTCGCGGCAGCGTCTTGGACTGCGCCAGCCCTCTGGCGCTTTGGCGTCGCCAGCCGCGCGGTTGAAAAGCGGCAGAGGGCTGCCGCAGTCCAAAACCTCGCGGAGATTCACGACCCGCTCGAAATGCAAACCACGATGCGGCGCGGAAAATTTTTCGTGTGGTTCGTGTCTTTCGTGGTTCATCCCCAAGCGGTGTCGCGGCTCCCGCCTTGCCACCGCGCAGGCAAGTAGTGGCACAGGCTTCTAGCCTGTGTGTTCCAAGCCGGTTGGTTCAAAGAAGAAACTCACAGGCAAGATGCCTGTGCCACTATTCAATGACACGCGCAACCGCCGCCGCAACCGTGACCGCCGGATTTTTTCCCGGAGGGACGAGTTCCACGAGTCCCTGAATTTTCCCCGCCGCCCGCCGCCGCGAAGGTGGAGAACTTCTTGGAAATCTTTTCCGAGCCGCAGTGCGGAC
>JAYVQV010000109.1:0-2653 GCA_043776855.1 Limisphaerales bacterium
CTTGGTTTCAACTTCGGAGTTCGGGCTAAACCCGAACGCCGAAGTGGCACAGGCATCTTGCCTGTGAGTTCGTGGGAATGAACTCACAGGCTGGAAGCCGCCCTCTACGGCAGGCAGGATGCCTGCCGCTACCCAACTTCGGAGTTCGGGTTTATTTGAGCAAGTCCGTCAAGACAGATCGCAGTTCAGGAAATTGAAATTGGAATCCCGACGCCAGCAGCCGTCCCGGCACGACGTAGCGGCTCTTGAGCATCAGCTCTGTTTCCGTGCGGATAAAAAACGCGCCGACCTCCAGCATCCATTCGCTCGCCGGCAGACCGAACGGCGCACCAGCGGCATCACGAAGAAGTTTCGCCATTTCACGGTTCGGCAAGGGATTCGGCGCGGCAAAATTAATCGCCCCGTTCAAATCGTCGCGCGCGATGAGCCATTCCACCGCGCGACAAAAATCTTCCAGGTGAATCCACGAAACGAATTGTTTGCCGCTGCCCATCTTGCCGCCAAGACCAAATCGCGCGAGCCGATGCAACACAGGAAACACCCCGCCATCCTTGCCGAAAACCAGCGTGATGCGGAGCGCCACCTTCCGCGTGTCCGGCGTGCGCGCTTCATCCAGAGCGCGCTCCCATTGGCGGATGACCTCGATGGAAAAAGCATCCTTCGCCGCCGGCGTCGCGCCGGTTTCGCCCGCCTCGTCCATCGGCGTGGTGAACGTATGTTTGTAAAGCGTCGCCGAACTTGAATTGAGCCAGACGCGCGGCGGCGACTGGCAGCGCGCAATCGCCTCGCCGATGGCGCGCGTCGAATCCACCCGCGACGCGATGATGGCTTGGCGATTTTTTTCGGTGTAACGGCAATCCACCGATTTGCCCGCGAGATTGATGACCGCCTCCGCGCCCTCCAAACATTTCGCCCAATCACCGACCGACTTTGCATCCCACGCGATTTCCTTCACGCCATCCGTGCGCTCACGCGGCGAGCGCGTCAGCACGATAACTTCGCATTGTTGCGCGAGAAATTTTTTGGCGAGCGCGTTTCCGAGAAACCCGCTGCCGCCGGCAAGTATAATTTTATTGTTCATGGTATTTCCAAAAATGTAGTTGCGGCACGATGCCGTGATCTCGGCTTCATTCGGCACGCGCCGCCGACACATTGACGGTTCGCGGCCACGCCACGATAAATTGCCCGCAATAAAATTTTCACGCCGGGAATTTGCGCCAGCGCAAACAGCGGCCACGCCCACCAGATGCGCCGCGCGATTTGCGCCAACGCATCCGCGCCGCCGAAAATTTGTCCGTCACCCGCCAGCAATTTCATTTCATCCAACGGCTCGCCCGGATTCAGGCGGAGCGCCGGTCGCCGACCCGGCGGGTTCGTAAAACCAACCTCTTCACGCCGGGTCGGGAGACCGGCGCTCCGCTCGAACCGCGTCGGCAGCGGCGCGCATTGAAAGCCGTGGCGATTCAGCAGCGGCGCGAAACGAGCAACGGCTCCGACGCACAACGGACAATCACCATCATAAAGCACCCAGCCGCGAACGGGAGCGCCGAGCAACGGCTCGGCAAGTTGCCCTGCCAGCCGGTCCGAGCCGAGCCGGTGCTCGGCGCTCCGTTGTAAGTTCATTTTCATTTTCCGATGCCGAGGAGTTTTTGAATCTGGTTGCCAAACTTGGCGAATTTCATGAACGCACTCGCGGGCCAATGGCAGATTTGTGAATACCAGCCGGTGGTGATTTCAAAAAATCCGGCGAGGTCGCGCAGGCGCTGCTCGGCGTATTTACCAGTATCCGCATCCGCCTCGGCTTTTTGAATACACTCGCGCAACATGATCAGCGTCGGGTCAATCTCCCGTTTCTTCCGCTCGTCCAGCACGATGCGGAACGTGTCCCACACCTCCGGCAACGCCTCAAAATGGTCACGCTTGTCGCCCATGACATGAACCAGCTTCACAATGCGCCAGCTCTGGAGTTCCTTGAGGCTGTTGCTGACGTTGGAGCGCGCGACGCCCAGCGTGTCGCTGATCTGCTCGGCGTGGAGCGGCTTTTGCGAGATGTAAAGCAGCGCATGAATCTGCGCGACGGTGCGGTTGATGCCCCATTTCGTCCCCATCTCGCCCCAATGCAGGATAAATTTCTGTTCAACTTGGCTCAAGGTTTTCATAATTCTTTAATTTCTGTCACGACAGAAACTACAGAACAAAAGAAAATCCGTCAATGGAAATTTATCTTGGGAAGGACGGATGCCTCGGAGACTGTCTGAAATATTGTTTCGGATTCCTCCTCGTCCTCGATTTTTCGGGGGTTGCGAGGACGAGGACGAGGACGACGACGAGGAGGAGGAGGAGTGGATGCTTCGTTCTTTTTCAAACACGCTCTCAACCGAACCCATGCCGTTGAAAAGAATCTAAAAAACGCGGAGGCGCAGAGAACGCAGAGGTTCGCAGAGAAAACTACCGGATGATTTCAGGCACAGTCAGTGGGTTGGTTTTGCTTCTCAAAATCTCTGCGCTTCTCTGCGTTCTCCGCGCCTCTGCGTTTGTCCGGCTTTTTCCGACGGCATGGTTCCGGCTCAAACTTCGTCCGGCGAGAGACCGATGCCGACGATGCTGCAAGCCTGGATCACATTCAGTCCGAGCCGCTCCGCCTCGGCCAGCA
>JAYVQV010000110.1:0-2651 GCA_043776855.1 Limisphaerales bacterium
AGCGGCCACACGTCCAGCAGCAGCAAAACAAACGGCAGCGTTACCGCCATCGGCTTGCTCATCAGCGCGCACGCGAAAAAGAACAGCGCCGATGCGTAGAAGACCTTGGACTTTGGACTTCTGGTCGCGCCGGAGTCTGACGAAGGCGGATGAACTTTGGGCAAGTTCGCAAAGCCAACGTATGCCAGCAGCGACAGTAAAAAGAAAAACGCACAGAGAACATCCTTCCGCTCCGACGCCCACGCCACCGACTCCACGCGCAACGGATGCCACGCGAACAACGCAGCGACGACGGCGCTCCGCCACAACGCGCCGGTCGTTCCACGCAGCAGCAGGAAGATCAGCAACGCGTTCGCCGTGTGCAGCAACACGTTCATCAGATGATGCCCGCCCGCATCGAGGCCAAAGAGTTCGCAGTCCAGTTGATGCGAGAGCCAGGTGAGCGGATGCCAGTTCGCCGCCGTGGTGGTGGTGAACGCCCAGTTGAAATTCTCCCAACTCAAACCGGAGTTGACGTGCGGATTGTCCACCACATATTCATCGTCGTCGAAAATGATGAATGGATGCGACGTGACCGGCCAGTAAAGCGCCACCGTGCCAAACGCCAGCACGAGACAGATGAGGGCGAAAAGTTTTTTTGATGGTTGCATCGTAGTCATGGCTTGACCGCCGACGCGGAAATTTTTTCCAGCGCGGTCTGCGCCTCGCGGAGTTCCGGGTTCAAGCGGACGGCTTCACGATAATGCTGGGCGGCTTCGGGGAAATTATTGAGACGTTCCAGCGCCTGCGCGCGCCGGAAATGCGCCCGGCTGTCGTCCGGCGTCAGGCGGAGTTGCGCGGAGAACTGTTCCGCCGCCAGTTCCGGCTGCCCGTCATCCAGCAAGGCGAGGCCGAGGTTAAAACGAAATTTCGGATCTGTCGGCACGGCCTGAACCAGCGCGCGAAAATGTGGAACCGCCTCGGCAAACTTTTTTTGCCCGGCCAGCGCCACCGCCAGATCAGCGTGCGCCTGAAAAAAATCCGGCTTGAGCCGCAACGCAGCCGTCAGCTCCGTTTCCGCCGCGCTCAATTTTCCCGCGCCAAGCAAGGCGCGCCCGCATTGCTGATGAATGAGCGGGTCGCGCGGCACGTCGCGCGCGGCGATGCCCAGATGTTCGGCGGCCTCCGCAAACTGGTTGCGCTCCAGCAGCGCGAGACCGAGATCGTATTGCGCCAGCGGAAAACGCGGTTCGAGCGCCACCGACTTGGCGAAGCACACCAGGGCGTCATCCTTCGCGCCCGCCAGTTTCAACGCGCCGCCGAGATAATCGCAGGCGGTGTAGTTATCGCCGGTGACGGCAACGCAATGGGAAAAAAGTTTTACGCTGTCGGCCCAGAAATTTATTTGCTGCGACGTGAACGCCGCGCAAAGCCCCAGCGCAGAAACGGCGATGGCAGTCGCGATGGCTTTGGCCGACGGCACGGCGGAAAGAATTTCAACCCCGCCCCAGATCAGCAGCACGAACAGGCCGAGGCTCGGAAGATACATATAGCGGTCGGCCAGCGCCTGCGGCCCGACTTGCACGAGGCCGATGACCGGCAGCAGCGTCACCAAAAAATAAAACCAGCCCGTGAACAGATACGGTTTCCGCCGCATCCACCGCAGCACCAGCACCGACCCAATCAGCAGCCCCGCCATCGTCACCGTCGCCGCCAGCCACGGCAGTTGTTTTGGGAACGGATAAATGATGGCGAGGTCCACCGGCCAGAATGTTTTGGAAAGATAGCCGCCGTAGCCCAGCGCCGCGTTAGCCAGTCGCTCCGTCAGCGGCAGCGACGACAGCGACCAAGTGGCCTGCCCGGATTTCTGCGCCACCAATGTCACGACACTGACCGCGAAGGCGAGCGCGAAGAATGGAAGTTTCTCAAACAACAATGCACTCCATTTTTTAATTTTTAATTTTTCATTTTGAATTCGTCCCAGCGGCCACCCGTCCAGCAACAGCAAGACAAACGGCAGCGTCACGGCCATCGGCTTGCTCATCAAGGCGCCGGCGAAAAATAAAAGCGACGCCGCGTAGAAAACTTTGGACTTCGGACTTCTGGTCGCGCCGGAGTCTGACGAAGGCGGATGGACTTTGGACAAGTTCGCAAAGCGAACGTAAGCCAGCAGCGACAGCAAAAAGAAAAACGCACAGAGAACATCCTTCCGCTCCGCCACCCACGCCACCGACTCGACGCGCAACGGATGCCACGCAAACAGCGCCGCAACGATGGCGCTGCGCCACAGTTCACCCGTCGCGCTCCGCAGCAGGACGAAGACGAGCAGCGCGTTCGCCGTGTGTAGCAGCACGTTCATCAGGTGATGACCACCCGCATCTAGGCCAAAAAGTTCGCAGTCCACTTGATGCGAGAGCCAGGTGAGCGGATGCCAGTTCGCCGCCTCGAAGTTGCTGAACGCCCATTTCACTCCGCTCCAAGTCAGGCCGGATTGAACGTGAGAATTTTGCGTCACATACTGCTGGTCATCCAGCGTGATGAACGGATGGCGCGTGACCGGCCAGTAAAGCGCCACCGTGCCGAGCGCGAGGACGAGACAGATGAGGAGAAACGAACGGTTGGCTTTGACGGCGGTCATGGCTTGAAATTTCAGGCCAGCGGCCAGCCGCCGT
>JAYVQV010000111.1:0-10305 GCA_043776855.1 Limisphaerales bacterium
CAAAGGCGAGGGCTTCAAGACCTTGAACGAGGGCGACGCGGTGACGTTTGAAGTCCTGCCCAGCGACAAGGGATTGAAGGCGCAGAACGTCGAGCGCGCGAGCGCCTGACGCACGGAAAACATTCCCAACCGCGCGCGGCTTCGTTAACCTGAAGTCATGCTGGAAAATCCGTCGGCTCCCATCACGAGCCTCTACATCCACGTCCCGTTCTGCGCGCACAAGTGCGAATACTGCGCGTTCTTCTCCGAGGCATCTTCCGGCGAACTCATCAACCGCTACGTCGCCGCGCTGGTGAACGAACTACAGATCGTCGCGGACGACCTGAAACCAAAAACAATTTTCTTCGGCGGCGGCACGCCTTCGCTGCTGAACTTGCGCCAGTGGGAAACCATCCTGCGCGCGATGGAAAAATTAAATCTGCTCGGTGCGGAAGAGTTCACCGTCGAAAGTAATCCCGCCACCGTCTCTGCGGACAAATCCAAACTGCTCCGTGATTTTGGCGTGAACCGCGTTTCGATGGGGGTGCAGTCGCTCGATGAAAAATTATTAGATCGCTTGGGAAGAATTCATTCACGCGAACAGGTATTCAAATCCTACGACACTTTGCGTGCCGCTGGTTTTGCCAACGTGAACCTCGACCTGATGTTCGCCATTCCCACGCAGACGATGGAAACGTGGCGTGAGACGTTGAACGAAATCATCGCGATGCAAAGCGAACATCTTTCCAGCTACGAAGTCATTTACGAAGACGACACGCCGCTGTTTAAAAAGTTGAAGGCCGGAGAATTTTCCGTGGATGAGGATCTCGCCTGCGAAATGTATGAAGAATTAATTTCCCGCTCGGCAGCGGCGGGGTTTCAACAATACGAAATCGCCAACTTCGCCCGCGACACGAAATCCGCCAACCAACAATCTATTCAACCAACAATCCACCCATCCATTCCGTCGCTCGCCTGCCAGCACAATGTGAATTACTGGCGCGGTGGCGATTACCACGGCCTTGGCCCCAGCGCGACCGGCTACGTTCGTGGTGTGCGCACGAAGAACTGGGCGAACACGCAGCTTTACTGCGAGCAACTGGAGAAAAATAAGCGCGCCATCGAGTCGAGCGAGGAACTGCCGCCATTGAAGCGGGCAGGGGAGACGGCGGCGTTCGGGCTGCGGATGAACGCGGGCTGGCCATTCTCGGACTTCAAGCGTGCGACCAGTTTTGACCTGCGCTCGGAATGGAATTTAGAAATCAGCCAGCTTGAAGAACGCGGCTGGGGAAAAATTTCCGGCGAGAGTTTTCACCTCACACACCAAGGCCTGCGCTTCGCCGATGCGGCGGCGGAAATGTTTTTGCGTTGACCAGTAAGAACCCGCCGTCGCCGGATGGGTGTTGACTGACAAATTAAAACTGTTTCAAGAACCGCACGTCGTTTTCGTAGAAGAGGCGGATGTCGTTGATGCCGTAGCGGAGCATGGCGGATGCGTTCACGCTGCCAACTCCAGTTTCCCACGCGCGGCGCGGCGGCTGCGTTGCGCGGCGGCTGGTCGGATGAGCCGGTCGGTAAAGCGTTCCTGTTGTTTCATGTGGTCGGCGATCATTTTGCCAGCGTCGTGACCGTAGGCGGCGGAGATTTTCCGGCGCACGGCGCGCACTTCGTTGATGACGGGGTCAGAGTTCATAGAGTTCTCCCAACAGGTTCATGGGTGTCGTCATGACCGGCGTGGGCAGTCCCAGCCGGTCGTTGATACGGTTAATATGCCCCGCCTTGAGCGGGTTTGCGAGATGAATGCAGTTCCACGTCAGCAGGAATTCGCAGCCATAGAACGAGGCGATGGCCAGATGCAGTGCGTCGCCGGACGGGTCTTTGGGCATGAGCCGGTGGGCGATGTAGTGTTGGACGATTTTCTGAATCTCCGCTGTTTCGGCCAGCAGCGGCAGCGGGTCAAGCAGTGCAAGGCACTTGGCGCGCTTGCCGGCGGGATAGCTGGAATCTTCCAGTTCCTGAATGACGGCGTAGCTGCTGACGAGAGTTTGTTTGTGCGGGAGGTCGTCCCACCATTTTCGCGTCCAGCGCTGGCGCGCGAGGTTGGCCGGGTCTTTCCGGGTGTTATGGTAAAAACTCGGAATCGTCGTCTCGATGTAAATCTTTCCGGGCATCGTCGTTGGCGGATTGTGTCAAAACTGTTTCAAGAACCGAACGTCGTTTTCGTAGAAGAGGCGGATGTCGTTGATGCCGTAGCGGAGCATCGCGATGCGTTCGATGCCGAAGCCGAACGCCCAGCCCGTACTTCGGGATCGTAGCCGACGGTCTCGAACACTTGCGGATGCACCATGCCGCAGCCGGCAATCTCCAGCCAGTCCTTGCCCATCTTCTTCACGAGCGCGTTGGTGAAATCAATCTCGTAGCTCGGCTCGGTGTAGCTGAAATAATGCGGACGAAAACGAATCTTCACGTCGCTGCCCATGAGTTCGCGAAAGACGAATTCGACCGTGCCTTTGAGGTCGCCGACGGTGACGTTCTTGTCCACGTAAAGTCCTTCGATCTGGTGGAACGTCGGATTGTGCGTGGCGTCGGCGTTGTCGCGGCGATACACGCGGCCGGGAACGATGATGCGAATCGGTGGGGGTTGTTTTTCCATCACGCGGATTTGGACAGACGAGGTGTGGGTGCGGAGGAGATGGGGGCTGGCGTCTGGGGTCTGGGGATTGGCTGGCTTCGCCAGATAAAAAGTATCTTGGCTGTCGCGCGCGGGATGGTCGGCGGGCGTGTTGAGGGCGTCGAAGCAATGATACTCGTCCTCGATCTCCGGGCCGTCGGCGACGGCGAAACCAATCTTGCGGAACGCGCGGACGATGTCGTCGGTGACTTGCGTGAGCGGATGCAATTTACCGAGCGGGCGGTGGCGTCCGGGAAGCGTGAAATCGGTCGGCTCTTTGGGCAGCGCGGCTTTGAGTTCGAGTTCCTCGCGGCGCGAAACGAGCGCGGCTTCAAGTTCCTGCTTGGCGGCGTTGATGAGTTTACCAGCGGCGGGCTTTTCTTCCTTCGAGAGCGTGCCAAGCTGTTTCATCAGCGCGGTAAATTTTCCATTCGGCCCGATCCACGCGCCTTTGGTTTGTTCGAGCAAGGCGAGGTCGGGCGCGGCTTTGAGTTCGGCCAGCGCAGTTTGTTTGAGCGGTTCGATTTCATCGAGGAATCTAGCCATAAATTTTCAGAAGTTTAACCGCAGAGAACGCAAAGGGCACAGAGAAAAACCAAAAAACATTCAACGCCCAATGTTGGTGGAGGTTGTCGCGCTGCGACAATCTTTGCCTGCGAAGCAGGCACTGGCGACGTGGACGCATCTGTATCGCCCATCCACTTTTCCGTCGCCTGACGCTGCGCTCGGCGACGGGCTGGCTCGCAGCGCGAGCCAGCCCACCAGCAAGTTGCCGTTGAATGTTTCCGCAAAAAAACGGGCGACCATTGCTGGTCGCCCGCTGTAAATATTTTATTTTGCTTAAGCCTTAACCTTGGCGAGCGTCGCGGCGGGCTTGGCTTTCAGCGCCTTCTTGGCGGCATTGACGATTTCCGTGAACGCGGCGGCATCCGTCGCGGCGAGGTCGGCGAGCACCTTGCGGTCGAGACCAATCTTCGCGGCTTTGACACCTTCCATGAAACGGCTGTAGGTCAGTCCGAGTTCGCGGACGGCGGCATTGATGCGGATCTGCCAGAGATAGCGGAAGGTGCGTTTTTTGACGCGACGATCGCGGTAAGCGTATTGACGGCCATGGTCAACGGCGTCGGAAGCGTAGCGGTAAAGTTTTCCGCGTTTGAGGCGGAAGCCTTTGGCCGCCGTAATCATCCGTTTACGACGTTTGCGGGAAGCGGGGGAATTTGTGACACGCATAAAATTAGGGGATAGGTTCTGGCGTCTGGGTTCTGGGGTTTAGCCGCGGTGGCTGAAGGGCATGCTCTGGGTGATGCGATAGACATCCGTCTTGTCCACGACAGCGGCTTTGCCGAGACGGCGGAGGCGCTTGGCGTTTTTGGTTTGAGCCAAGTGGCGGCGACCAGCGCGGGCGCGCAGGACTTTGCCGGTGGCGGTGATTTTGAACCGCTTGGCAGCGGCTTTTTTCGTTTTGATGCCTTTTGGACGACGCATAAATTTTTTCTTTTAATCCCTTAAAAAAGGAGGCGAACAATACAAGTTCACTTGGGCGGTAGCAAGCGGGAATTTTTTTGGCAACGGTTGTCTCGGCGCTAACTCACGGGGCGTTGGTGCTGATGTTCAGCAGGCCGGTGGCGGGCTTGTTGAAATCGAGCGGCGCACCGACGTTGAGCTGGGTGATGACGGCGGCGGTGATGTCGCTGTCCGCGCTGGTGTAAAGGAACGCGTCGGTGCTGGCGGAGTTGACGATGAGGGTGTAGCTGCCGGCCTTGGCTTTATCGGCGACGACCTTCTGGATTTCGGTGACGAGGTTGCCGATGATGCGCTGGGTCTTTTCGTTGAGCGTGGTCTCGGCCTGACGCTGGTATTGTTCAAAGGCGGATTGGCGGCTGTTCACATCCTTGGCTTTTTCCTGGGCGGAGATCCGGCGCTTTTCGCGCTCGTCGCTGGTGACGGCCTGGTCGTTGGCCTGACTCAAGAGCTGCTTGTAATCCAGCTTGGCTTTTTCGAGGCCGTCGGCCATGTCCTTGAGTTCCTTCCGCAAATCATTCTTGTCCTTGTCCATCGCATTCTGCGCCATCTTGGTTTTGTAGTAGCCGTTGAACAGTTTTTTCATGTCCACGGTGGCGATTTTGGACTGGGCGGACGCGGCGGAGACGACCGCGAGCAACGCGGCGACGATGATGAAGGAGCGAAAAATTTTCATGGCCGGATAGGAAAGCAGATTTTTATTTGTTAGCGAGCAGAAAAATCAAAGGGGCAGGGCGACCTTGAGGAGGAAGGTGTCGTTGATGCCGTTGCGTTTCGGCTGCGCGGCGTTGAGTGTCGGAAAGTTGGTGGAGGTGGTGCTGCCGCCGATGATGATGTTGTCGGACGAATCAATCGCGACGCCGTAGGCGTTGTCGTTCTGTTTGCCGCCGATGTAGGTGGAGAGCAGGACGCTGTTCAGGTCGGAGGCGAAGATGGTGATGAAGGCATCCGCCTGGCCCCGGTTGGTGGCGCTCAAAAAGTTGGTGGTGCCAGCGCTCGTGTTGATGGCGATGATCTCGTTGGTGGTGACGAGGAAGTTGGTGGAAGTGGCGGAGCCGACGACGTAAATATTTTTTGAGCTGTCGAGGGCGACGCCGTTGGCCGCGTCCAAGCCGCGTCCGCCGAACATCTGCGAGTAGGGGCGGGTGAGGGTGCTGCCATCCCAAGCGAGCTTGGTGAAGAAGGCATTGGTCGCCACGGCGAAGCTGGTCTTGTTGGTGCGGACGTAGGAGGCGAGCTGCGCGCCGGTGGTCGAGTTGGGGAAATTCGTGGAGGTGGTCCAGCCGACGACGTAAGCGTTGGCGGCGGCATCGGCGGCGATGGCGGTGGCGACGTCTTGGTTGGTGCTGCCGAGGAAGGTGGAGTATTGCAGGTCAAGGTTCGTGCCGTTCTTCGTGAACAGGGCGACGAAAGCGTCGGCGTAGCCGGTGTAATTGGTGCGACCGTTCAGGAGACGTGAACCGGCGAGGCCGTTGGTCCACGGAAAGTTGGTGGAGGTGGTGTAGCCCGCAATAAAAACATTTCCGTTGTTGTAGGCGATGGCGTTGCCGATGTCGAAGTTTGTGCCGCCGAAATAGGTGGAGTAGTTCAGGTGCTGACCACCGGCGGGAATTTCCGCGACGAAGGCGTTGGCGCGATAAAACGGGCTGAAGCGCGGGCCGAATTGTTTTTGAAAGGCTTCGCCGGTGACGGGAAAGTTGGTGGAGTAAGTGCAGCCGGTGACGAAGGCGTTGCCGCTTTCATCCACGGCGACGCTGGTGGCGAAGTCCGTGTAGCCGCCGCCGAGGTAGGTAGAATAAATCAGGCTGGAGCCGTCGGTTTCGAGTTCCGTGACGAAGGCGTCGGTGCGGTAGGCGCTGGTGGCGGGGTTGATGGGGCCACCGATGAGCGAGCCGTTGTAAGCGCCGTTGGTCACGGCATTTTTCACGGGAAAATTTTTCGAGGTGGTTGCTCCGGCGACGTAGGCGTGACCGGCGGCATCCACGGCGAGACCGAAGGCGACATCGTTCGCGGTGCCGCCGAGATAGGTGCAGTAGAGAAGATTTTGGCCGGTGCTGTCGAACTTTGCCACGAAGGCATCGCCGGTGAGCGCGCCGCCCTGATAGTTGGTGGTAAAGCTGCCGACGGTGGTGAAGGGAACATTGTTCGTGACCTTGGCGGAGAAGGTCTGCCCGGCAACGTAGATGGTGTCATCCGCCGGATTCACGGCGACGGCCCAAGTCGTTTCGCCCGCGCTGCCGCCGAAATAAGTCGCCCAAGAAAAAATCGGGTCAATGACGAGCGGCTGCGAATGGTCGTAGGTTCCGATGGCGAAAGCCACGGTATCGGCCCCGGTGATTTTGTAGCTGGCGGTGACGGGGCGGCGTTCGCCATTGATGATCTGATAGGCGATGGGCGGGTGTTGGAAAAGTTGTCCGTCGTTGACTTGCAGTAGGAGTCGGCCTTCCGCGTCCACGGAAATTTTTTCCGCGCCGTCAAAACGCAGGGCGATGATTTCCGGGTTCACGCCAGCGGCCAGATTCAAATCGTATTCCAACTGGCTGGCGTTGCCGTAGTAGGTGACGTTGACGCCGGGATAAATATTTTCAACTTGAACTTGGGCGAACGCGGACTGGCCGGTGCGCCACTGCGCGGCGTCGTTGCCGATGAAGCGGCTGACTTTGCCGGGGAGCAACTGCTCGCCGCGCAACGGCGTGGCGGCGTGACCACCGATGAAACTCATCCGCACTTTGGCGGGCTGGCGGCCGGATTTTTGCAGGGTGATCTCTGCGCCGTCGGCGGTGATGGCGAACTCCGCGCCGGGGCTGCGGGTGGTGAACGCGCTGGCGTCATTGGCGGCTTCAAACCAGAGCGGCAGGTTGCCGGGGTTGAAGGCGGCGGACGCGGTGAGCGCGGCGGTGAGGAGCGTGGTGCTGACGAAGGTTGCAAAGGAATTTTTCATCTTAAAAATCACGGGTGTAGCCGACGCCGAACTGGAATTTGCCGCCGCCGCCGTTGAACGGGTCTTTACTGATGGGGATGCCGTAGTCTAAGCGCAATGGGCCGAGATGCGGGATGTTCAGGCGGATGCCGAAGCCCCAGTTGTCGAGATAGCTGCCGTCAAAAGAATAGGAACCGGCCGAGACCGCGCCGATGTCGTAGAACAAAGCGAAGCGCAGGCTGGGGCCGGAATCTTTTTCCATGATCGGGATGCTGTATTCCAGCGAGCCGAACCAGTAGCTGTTACCGCCGATGGGTTCGTCGTAGAAGGAATAATCGCCGTTCAAATCCGGCGTGGTGCGCTGCTCGCGCGGGGAGATGTTGCGGTATTTGAAGCCGCGCAAGGAGTAGAGGCCGCCCAAATAGTAGCGTTCATAAAACGGAACGCCGTCGCCGCTGATGCTGTCCGCAAATCCGGCGCGGCCACCGGCTTCGAGGATGTGGCCTTTCATCAGGCCGGGGAAATACCACGCGGAGTGAAGTTCCAGTTTGTAAAATGTTTTGTCGCCCGCGCTGATCTCGCCGGTGATTTCCGTGCGCTGGCCGTGGCTGGGCAGTTGCACGCTGTTGCGCGTGTCGTAGGCGAGGGAGCCGCCGAAACGCTGGTAAAGTTTTTCGCCGACTTCGTTCAAAATGGCGGAGGGAACATTTTGCTCGGCTCCGGCGGGATCAGTGACCCAGGGCTGTTCGCCGTGCCAGCCGCTGTTGAGGCTGATGCCAATCTGCTCGACCGTGTAGTTCACGCTGCCGATGAGGTAGTCGCTGCCGAGCGCGCGGGTCAGGCTCAATTTTCCACCGGTGCGGTTCTCATTGAAGATGTTGTTCGGGCTTTCGTAATTAAGGACGTGCCGGTATAAGTCAACTCCGAGTGACAGCTTGCGATTCAGGAACCACGGCTCGATGAATGAGAGTTCGTAGTCTTGACGCTTCGTGCCGAGCTGGAGGCGGACGCGCATCTTTTGACCGCCACCGGTGAAGTAGGGCGGGTGGAACAAATCAAAATTGCCTTGCGACACTTCCGCGTAGCCGACGAGCGCATCCACGGAACTGAAGCCAGCGCCGACGGTGAAGTTGCCGGTATTTTGTTCCTCGACGTTGATGATGAGATTTTTCTGGTCGGCAATCGGCGGATCGGTCGGTTCGGGGTTCGCCTCCACCTTGCTGAAATATTGCAAGCCTTCAAGACGTTGTTTGCTGATCTTGACGCGCACCATGTCCATCACGTCGCCGGGCGAGATCGCCAACTCGCGGCGGATGACTTTGTCCTTGGTTTTAAGGTTGCCGCGAATTTCGACTTTCTGGACGTGGGATTTCTGCGTCTCCTCCATCTGAAATTCCAAATCCATCGTGCTCTTTTCCAAGTTCGGCACGCGCAAAACGTGGAGCGCCTGGCCCTGGGAAATTTCGATGTAGCCTTTGCTGCCGTAAAAATCCTGCACGAGGTCGGTGTCTTTGCTCAAGCCGTCCGGCGTGAAGATGTCGCCCGCATCCATCGGCAGGCCGTTCGCGCCAAGCTTGCCCTTGATGCCTTCAAACTTGTGCGTGTCCTGCAATCCTTTGACGATTTCCGCGTCGGAAAAAATCTTGGTGCCGGCGAACTTCACCGAGCCGACCTTGTATTGCTGGCCTTCGTTGACGAGGAATTTGACATCCATCGTGCCCGGCTTGGGACGCTCGAACTTCACATCGTTGACCTGAAAATCCAGATAGCCGTGGTTGCGGTAAAAATCCGAGAGCCGGTCGCGGTCGCCGTCGAAATCATCCTGCTTGAAAAAGCCGCTGCCCGTGATCCAGGAGAACATCCAGCGCCGCGTGGTCTTGACCTCTTTGCGGAGTTGTTTGGCCTTGAAATTTTTTGCGCCGGGAAATTCCACGTCCACGATCTTGACCTTGGGGCTTTCCTCGATGTGGAAAACAACCGCGCCGTGGCCGGTGGTCTCTTCGATGTTGAGGACGTATTTGATTTTCGTCTCCGAGAGGCCGCCGTTTTCATACAGCTTCCGCATCTCCTGCACGTTGCTGAAAAGTTTTTGCTCATCCAGCGGGTCGCCGACTTTGACGGTGACTTTTTTCTTCAGCTTCGTGTCGGAAATTTTCTTGTTGCCCTCGAATTTAATTTCCGTGACGCGCGGACGCGCCTGCACGGTGTAGGTGAGCACCACGCCACCATCATCGGCGTTATCCACGGAGACGCGGATGTTGTAAAACTGCCCCGTGCCGTAGAGCGAATGGACATCGTCCTGCGTCGTGCCGGGCAGATAGGTCGCGCCGGGCTTGAGCTTGAGGTTCGAGCGGATGAAGTCTTCGCCGATGGACGAAGGGCCGACAAATTTAATGTCAACGCGGTCAATTTTCGGTCCGGCAGATTGCGCGAACGCGGCGGTGGCCGCGCAGCCCAGTGCCAGGGAAACACCCAGAGGTCTGATGATGGATTTCATTTTTTAACGGCCGTCGGGAACGTCTTCACTGCTAAATTTTGCGGCGCTTTCAAAGCGTGTATATGGTTTCAAGAATGTCAGGTTCACATCGCCCGTCGGGCCGTTGCGCTGCTTGGCGATGACCAGACTCACGGGCAAACCGTCCGCTTCCACTGGCGCGCCCTCGTCGTCGTCACCCGCATCCGGCTTGTAGAGCAGACCAACCAAGTCGGCATCTTGTTCAATCGAACCCGACTCGCGCAAGTCGCTCATCCGCGGTTTCCGGTTCTTGTCCTTCTCGATATCGCGGTTCAACTGGGCGAGGACAACCACCGGCACATTCAACTCTTTTGCCAGCGCCTTGATGCCGCTCGAAATGTCCGCAATTTCCTGCTGCCGGTTGTCTTGCGAACGCCGCGCAGTAGAGTTTAATAGCTGCAAATAGTCAATCACGAAGAGCTTGATGCCATGCTGCTGATGCATCCGCCGCGCCCGCGCCCGGAGCTGCAAAATGGAAAGCCCCGCGCTGTCATCAATAAATAATTTCGCCGCGCTCAAACGCCCCGCCGCATTCGTCAGCTTGGGGAAATCCGATTCGCTCATGAAACCCTCGCGGATGCTCCGCAAATTCACCCGCGCCAGCGAACACATCATGCGCAGGATCAGCGACGCCGAACTCATTTCCAGCGAGAACACCGCCACCGGCAGCTTGAGTTCCAGCGCGACGTGCTCGGCGAT
>JAYVQV010000112.1:0-10175 GCA_043776855.1 Limisphaerales bacterium
CATTCACACCGTCGAATCGCTCACGCTCGCGCTGGAGCGTTACGAAGGCACGCTGGTTTTCATTTCGCACGATGTGCATTTCATCCGCCACCTCGCGACGAAAGTGCTGCACGTCAACACCGGAACCATCACGCCCTACACCGGCGGCTACGATTACTTTTTGGAAAAGACCAACGCGCTCGACAACGAACGCGCGGCGCTGACGGCGGGTTGAAAAATATCAGTGGTGGAGTTTGTCGCGCGGCGACAAACTTTGCCAGCGAAGCTGGCAGTCTTCTCCCTCTCCCCTCGGAGGGGAGAGGGCCGGGGTGAGGGGTGGCGTCACGAAAGTCGCATTCAAATTTGGGAAGCGCGCGCAGACAGTCCACCCCTCATCCTCAATCCTTCTCCCCTCCGAGGGGAGAAGGAGGCCGGAGCCGTCGCCTGATCCCGCGTCTGCGGGACTCGGCGACGGGCTGGCTCGCCGCGCGAAAACCGCCACCAAGAAAAATTTTATGGAAGAACAAGAAGTCCCTACGGAGCATCTGCACGAACACACGGAACACGCCGCCAAGCACAGCGGCGAACGCTGGACGCTCGGCGTGGCCTTGAGTTCCGCGCTGCTCGCCGCGCTCGCGGCGGTGGCGTCGTTGGAGGCCGGGCATCACGCGAACGAGGCGATGATTTCGCAGATCACCGCCGCGAACGAGTGGAGTTATTTCCAGTCCAAGAGCATCAAGGAATCGCAGCTCAAAAGCAAAATGGACATCTTCGCCGCGCTCGATAAACCGACGAACGAAGCCGATAAGAAAAAAATCGAAGAATACGAATCCGAAAAAGAAAAAATTCAGGCGGGCGCGAAGGAAAAAGAAAAGGAAGCCGCTCACGAACTCCAGACGCACCAGATTTTTGCCAAGAGCGTCACGCTGTTTCAGATTGCGATTTCCATTGGCGCCATCTCGGCGCTGACCAAGCGGAAACGTTTTTGGTTTGTGAGCCTGGTCTGCGGCGCGGTGGGGCTGGTGTTTTTCGTGCAGGCATTTTTATTTGCCGGGCACTGAATTTGTCGCGGCCTGCGCGGCTTTCTTCGCCTTGATGGCGGCGGTGTAATCTTTGTAGAGCTGTTTCCAACTGCGTCCGTTGGCGTTCAGGTATTGTTCAGATTTCGTTTTGTAGATTTCAAAGATGACGGAAATCTCCTTCATGTTTTTGTAGTCCACCGCCTGCTCGCGCGCCTCCTCCAGAAAACCGCGAATGGTTTTTTCCTCCTCCGGCGTGAGGTCGGGCACGATGGCGTGATAGCCGTTCAGCGTGAATGCCACTTTGCCGATGGTTTATTTCTCCAGCACCGCTGCCAGTGAAAACGTGGAGATAAAATTTGGTTTCATGGTTCGTAGAAAAAAATCCGGCTTTCCTCCCGGCATGGCGAGAATGAAAACCCTCGGAAACCTTGCGTCTTCTGGGGGTTTTGAATTTTTTTGGTAGGGCGGCGTTGCTGCGCCGCCAGCATTTTCACTTGCGGCGCCCGGCCGAGACGCCGCTACGTCCAATCCCCACGCTTGCGCTGCCCGCCAATCGCGCTAGTCTTTCCGCGTCCGATAAAAAATAAAACGACCAAATAATTTAATTAACAACTTTGCGTAGCTACGGCTACGGGCTGTCCCGAAAACCGCTAATTTTCAAGCCCGTCAAACGACTGACCGAGCGCGCCCAAATGGGCGCGGCTTGGCGTGTTCGTTTGACAGGCGCTTAGCGGTGCCTCGGGACAGGACGCGACAAGTTCGCGCCTCTTCTTTTTAAGATTTCCCGTGACTGATTTGCTCGCGAGCACTTCAAATCATGTCATTGGTAGATCAAACAATTCGGCAAAAGATTTCGCCCCGCATTCCGGCAACGCCGGAGAAGCACGCCGAAGAAACTTCAGATTTGGCGGCATCAGCAGCGGAAGATTTTGGCACAAAGCTGAAAATTATCCGCCGCGATTTGCGCGAAGAGTATCTTCAGCCTCATACGAAACCTTGGATCATCGGTTTCTCTGGCGGCAAGGACTCCACATTGCTTGCACACCTAGTCATCGAATGTTTGCTTGCCATTCCGCCGGATGAACGCAAACGCCGAGTTTATTTGGTTTGCAACGACACGCTGGTCGAGTCGCCGGTTTTTCAGGAGTTCGTGAACCGGTTGCTTGGTCAGATTTCTGACAATCTTGAAGCACTCCGAATTCCGGTTGAAGTCGTGAGAACTTCTCCAAAAACTGAAGAGTCCTTTTGGGTCAACCTGCTTGGCAGAGGCTATCCAGCGCCAAACAGAACATTTCGGTGGTGCACAGATCGGATGAAAATCCGTCCGACTTCGCGATTCATTCGCGAGCAGGTGAGCCACTTTGGGGAAGCAATTTTGCTTTTGGGCGTTCGCCGTTCGGAGTCGGCGGCGCGCGCGGCGAACATTGCAAAGCACACTGCAAAATCCGAGGGCAGACTTTCACCGCACGCTGACCATAAAGGATGCTGGATTTTTACTCCTATCAAAGACCTGACCACTGACGAGGTTTGGATTGCATTATTGAAAAGTCGTCCACCTTGGGGCGGGAGCTACAAAGATTTGGTTCAACTCTACAAAAGCGCGGCGGGTGGTGAGTGCCCGTTCGTTTTGAGCAAGGATGATGCGCCTTCATGTGGATCAAATTCTGCCCGCTTTGGCTGCTGGACTTGCACTGTGGTTGATAAAGACAACGCGATTGAATCGCTGATTGCTTCCGGCCACGACCATCTTGAACCGTTGGCGTTGTTTCGTAATCGCCTCAAACAAGTTTCAGAAGACCCTCAATTTCGCAGCAAAATTCGACGCAATGGAGAGCCGGGTTTAGGGCCGCTGACTTATGCTGCCCGAAAAATGTTGCTTGAAGAATTGCTAGGCATTCAAAAGCAAACCGATATGCCCCTAATTTCCGAAGTTGAAGTGCGGTTGATTCGTGAACAATGGCTTCAAGACAAAGCCGAAGAAAGTATCCGAGGCATGGAAAAAATCTCGGAAATGGTAGAAAGCCAAACAAAGGAGAACAAACTATGAAAGCACCCCCGTGTTTTGACGACCCAGAGACGAAACCCATTGTAAAACATATCTGTGAGCAGCACCGGATTGATTCTGAATTGCTGAAAGATTTGTGCGAACTGGTAAACCAATATTCCGGGTCGGGCCGCCGGTTTGGCAAAGATGATGAAATTGCCGGCATATTAACACGGTTCTTAACCCGATCGGAGGAGGCCTGATGTATCTCTCAAAACTTCAACTTTTGAATTGGCGCACCTACGCGGACGCCACATTTGAATTTAATGAGCCAACCACCCGCAAGTCAGTCGTATTGATCGGCGCGATGAACGGTCATGGCAAAACAAGTTTCCTCGTCTCGCTTTATCTCGGATTGTTTGGAAAGTTTGGTTTGCGCCATTGCGAGGGATTCGGTCATGCCGACGAGGGCGATTTACCATATCGCCAAGCCATCGAACGCTATCGGCGCAATAGTGCAGATCCCGACGACCCAAGCGTAATCGACATTACACTGATGCCAGCTCCAGGCGAAACTGAAGAGGAGGAGATTCGTGTTGTTCGTCGCTGGTATTTCACCGGCAAGAACATTCCAAAACAGGGCGACTCTTTTGAGGAGGTTGATGTTTATGTCGGCGGTCGTCTTCAAAAACGCGGCGATTTTGATAAAGACCCGCTGACCATTGCCCATGACCGACTGGAGCGGAATCTGTTTCCAGCCCATGTGGCTCCGGCTTTTTTCTTTGACGGTGAGCAGGCTCAAAAGCTTATTGAGAACATGGGCGAGGTTGGATTGAAAAAGGCAGTTGAGGTGATGTTTGGAACAAAAGTCCTTGGCGAATTGTCTGACACGATGAAAGGATACCTGACTGCATGTCGCAGCAACGCTGGCGGAAAGAAAAAAAGCAGTGAACGCCAAGCTGATTTTGACGCGAAAGTCAAAGAACGTGACGAACTCAACCAGCGCATTGCTCATTTGCAGGGTAATCACATCAAACTGGAGCGCGATAAGGATGAAAAGGAAGGTCAAAGGACGCAACTCCAAGAAGATTTGGCACGCATGGGCGGCGCGGCGGGCGCGGACGCGGCCAAGCTGCAAGGTGATTATACCCGGCTCGAAAAAGAACAAAATGAATCCGAAAAAGCCCTTGGGGAAATTGTTCGTTCGATGGGTTTTGCACTTGGGATAAGTCGCCTAGCTCCGGCAATCGTAAATCGCTTGAAGGCCGAGCAGCTTCGCGAAGTGTGGGAAAACCTGCGGCGTGGAACGATTGAGAACAAAGAGAAAGTCCTTTCTGTCGCTTTGCCCGAACCGCCAGAAGCCGACCCACTGTTGGGAAACATTGCTCCAGATGTTCGCGTGAAAATTCGGACGAGATTTTTGAACGCTTTGGAAAGTATTTACAACCCACCCGCGCCAGATTGTGCAAAGGAATATCTGCTGGGTCATGTCAAAGGCGAAGCTCGTGCCAAGGTGTTGTTGCAATTGGCGCAAGCACAGGTGAGCGGTTCAGGAAGGATTGTCCAGAGCGCAAAACGCGTTCGGGAAGCTCGTGAAAACCTTGACGAGATCAAAGGGAAGATTGAGCGGTTTCAGCACTTGCCGCAGACAACAAAGGACATCCGCGAGCAACTGGACAAGTTGAACATCGAAAACCAAGAAATCAGCCGGAAGCTGGGGCTTTTGGAAGCTGAAATTCGGAAATTGAAAGCTGATCTTCACACGCTGAATGAGGAGATTGGGCGGATTCAGGAAGAACTGGCGCGGCTAGGCCCGGAGCAGAAGCGAATCGCGGTGGCTGAAAGGGTTGGTCGTGCGTTGGATGAACTGATGGAGAAGTTGATACCGACGACAACGGCGCGACTGGAAGAATATGTGACCAAGTATTTCCGAAAGATTGCCGATAAAAGATTTGGCAACGGAAAGATTCGGTTGCCCGTGGGAATGCCGCCTGAAATTGAATTGGAAGACGGTCAGAGGCTCGCGTTGGAAGCGTTCAGTGGATTTGAAAAGCGATCTTTTGGAATAGCGTTCTCCCTTGCGCTTGCGGAAATCACAAAGCGGCGAATTCCGCTGGTGATTGACACACCGCTCGGCAATGCCGATTCAGAATATCGCCCGCGCACACTCAAAACCCTCGCCGAATTTGACCTTGATCAAGTAATTGTTCTGACGCACGACGAAGAAGTGACACCGCGCTTGATGGAGCAAATCGAGCCGTCTATTCGGCAAACTTTTCTCGTGGAATTTCAAGGCCGCGAGGCAGGCTCAATCGTCCACCCAAATCAATACTTCAACGGCAAATTATGAACCTCGAATTCAAAGAACAAGTTTGGAAAGCGCAGTTTAAGTCCACCGACGAATCTGCGGCGTTTGAGGATAACATTCGCAAGGCGTTTGGCCTGCAATACCGTTATGAAGCTGCCCGGCTTCTGATTGGCAGATCGCTCGCCGAACCTACCGCGCCTGATCCGCTGCCGAATGGCACGAAGTTCTACAACAAACCAATTCCCGGAGAATACCTGTTCGGCGATTACGATGACCTGTGGCTTTGCGCTTTGATCGTTGACGGCAAACTTTCGCCGACGGCGACGGTAGATGACTTCCGTTCACTCGTCGAAGCTCATTGGGCGCGCGGACACAGCTTGGTAAAGGACGAGCTTGAACGCAGTCAGGGCAATGAAATCAGACTGGTGCAACGATTGAGTGAACTTCTGCCGGAAGGCGGCGCGCAAGTGGACATCGGTGATGTGCCTGCTGGCGGAATCGAAGGTGAAGTGAGGTTAAAAATTGGTTCTGTGAGCCGAACGCTCGATGGCGACGAGCCGATTGATTTTGTTCTCAATGGGCCAGGATTGCCGCCGCACATCGCGCTCATGGGCGCGATTGGCAGAGGCAAAACGATGACCGGAACTCAAATCGCCATCGAACTTGTTCAAAAAGCTCAAATCCCGTTTCTATTCATTGACCCCAAAGGCGAGTTCGTAAAAGACGGAAGAGTTGTTGGTCCGTTTGAAGCACTCGGATCTTCCGTGACGGGAATTGAAGTTGGTGTAGCACCGCTGCCGCTTAATTTTCTCCCGGCGCATAGCGCGCCGACACAGCGGATTGCCCGTGCTGCAATGCGACTGCGCGACACGCTGGCTATGTGCTGCAAAAACCCCGGTGATTTGCAGAAAGACCTGCTGCGAACGGCCATTCAAGATGTCGTCAACAGTCGTGGAGATCGCAGCTTGGATACGATTCGTGACCGATACGAGGCCGCGTTGCTTGCAAACGGCAAATCTGGAACGGACAGCATCATCAGCCGGCTCAATGAAATGACCGGCTCGAATATGCCGTGCTTTACACCTGATTTACAACCAGCGCAGTTCTTCACCCGTTCTTGGGTTGTCAGTTTGCATTTGCTGCCGGAAGAATTAAAACGACTCGTTACGCTCGTCCTCCTCGATGCGGTAAGTGCATTTCTTCTTGAGCAATCAGATTCGCAGGTGTCAGGCGGGTATCGAGTGTTGCGTCACTTGTTGATTGTGGATGAAGCGCGAAAAACACTTCGCGAACGGCGTTCAGAATCTTTGGTCGATTTGATTCGCCAAGGACGGTCAAAGGGTTCGGTCGTCATGCTGCTCTCGCAAGACCCAAGCGATTTTGAAGGTGAAGCCGATGACTTTACAAGCCAGCTTGGAACTGTGGTTGCGTTTGCCTGCAATCAAACCAAGAAAGGCCTGGGAGCTTTGGAGGGCGTGTTTGGGCGCAAACTGCAAGCTGCCGAGTTTGCCGACACGCAGTTGGAAGCTGGCGTTGCATTCGTGAAACTTCCCGGCGCAACGGCACAGCGAATTAGGTGCTGGCAGCCTTCAAAGTGATTTATCTCGACCACAACGCCACAACGCCCATCGCGCCGGAAGTTCGTGACGCGATGCTGCCATATTTCACTGAGGAATGGGGTAATCCTTCGAGCAGTTACGAGTTTGGCTCAAAACTCAAAGGAGTAATTGAGACAGCCAGAGTTCAAGTAGCCGCTTTGATTGAAGCGAACCCGCGAGAAATTATTTTCACTTCCTGCGCGACAGAGAGCAACAACACTGCAATTCACGCTGCGCTCAAAGCTCACCCGCAGAAGCGGCACGTCATCACATCCATAGTCGAACATTCTTCGGTGCTCAATTATTGCAAGGTCTTGGAACGCGATGGCGTGCGGGTCACTTATCTGCCAGTTGACCGCGAAGGTTTGCTAAAACTGGCAGATCTCGAATCGGCCATCACCGATGAAACCGCTGTTGTTTCGCTGATGTGGGCAAACAACGAAACGGGAGTTTTGTTTTCTGTTGAGCAGGTCGCGGAAATCTGCAAGTCGCGCGGCGTGCTGTTCCACTGCGACGCTGTTCAAGCCGCCGGCAAAATTGCGATAGATGTTCGGAAGATGCCGGTGGATTATCTGTCTCTCTCCGGCCACAAACTTCATGCACCAAAAGGAATCGGCGCGCTTTTCATCCGGCGCAAGACACCTTTCACGCCACTGATTCACGGTGGACATCAAGAGCGCGGATTGCGCGGCGGCACGGAAAACGTCCCACTCATTGTGGGCTTCGGCAGGGCGGCGGAACTCGCACGGAAGCGCACGCCTGACTATGCAAATAAGGTTCGCCCGCTTCGGGACACGCTGGAAAAGGGTGTCCTCGAAACAATTTCCAACACCGAGTTAAACGGCCACGCAACGGCGCGGCTCGCTAACACCACGAACATCACTTTTCATGGCGTGGAATCTGAAGCGCTGCTCCTGCTGCTGGACAAAATGGGCGTGTGTGCTTCTTCCGGCTCTGCGTGCCTCGCCGATTCGGACGAGCCTTCTCATGTGGTGAAAGCCATGAAACCAAACGCAACAGCCTCACGGCAGATGATTCGCTTCTCCCTTGCCGAGAGTAACACGCGGGATGAAATTTCTGCGTCGCTGGGTGCTTTGACGAGTGCGGTTAAAAATCTGCGGTTGTGAAGCTCCTCACCCCAGCCCTCTCATCGCCCAACGCGGAGCGAGCCGGGGGGGAACACGCGTGGTGCGGGCATGAGCATCGCGCAAAAAAATCATCACGGTTTGAAAAATTTTTTGTCTAGCAGCGGCGGGCGGTTCGTTTATGCTGCACGACACATTTTCAAACTGATCCGACGAGGGGGCAAGGGCGGCGCAAGGTTACCAATGACATCCGGCACAACCGAAAAAAAATCCGGCCACGCGGCGGTGAATCCACCCGCCGCGGCCTCCGACCTCTCCACGAATCTCCGCCGCCTCGACCGCCTCGCGAACCTCGGCCTCGTCTCCGCCAGCGTGGCGCACGAAATCAAGAACGGCCTCGTGGCCATCGGCACCTTCATGGAACTGCTGCTGCCCAAGGGCGACGACAAGGAGATGACCGACCTCGTCCGCAAGGAACTGGCGCGCATTAATTCGCTCGTCACGCAGATGCTGCGCTACTCGGCGCCCAAGCCCACGGAGTTCACGGCGGTTGGCGCGCACGAATTGCTGGATCATTCCCTGCGGCTGCTGGAGCACCAGATGAGCGGGCGGCTGATCACCTTGAAGCGCGATTTCCGCGCGACGCCGGATAAAATCCACGCGGATGAATCGCAGTTGCAGCAGGTGTTCATGAATATTTTGTTGAACGCCGTCGAAGCCGTGGGCAGCAACGGCGAAGTCAGCGTCGGCACCGAGAACGCCGGGGCGCACTTGATGATCTTCATCCGCGACACGGGCATGGGCATCACCAAGGAAAATCTTGCGCGGCTGTTCGAGCCGTTCTTCACGACCAAGAAAAACGGCACGGGCCTGGGCCTCGCCATCTGCCAGCGCGTGGTCGAGGAGCATCGGGGAAGAATTGAAATCCACAGCGAACCGGGCAACGGTTCCGCCTTCATCATCACGCTGCCGCGCGAGTAAAAATTGGCGCGCCGGTCTCCGGCGCTCCGTCCGCGTTTCGCGCGGTGACGGATTATTCCCCGACGAGGCGATACGGATTGACGACGTCATTACCGACGCCACGCAGCGGATGAGCCTTGAGCGAGAATTGCAGCGCCACCGTGTAGTCCGGCGAGTGCGACGAATCTTCTTGCACGCGGAAAGTGAGCGCGAGGACGAAGCTCCGCAGGTCGCGATAGATGGAATAATATTGCTGCTGGAGATGGCCGGTCTTGATGTTGAAATTGTGCTGCATCCGCATTCCCCAGTTGTCATCGAACCGGTAAAACGCGGTGCTGGTCAGGAAATCATTTTCATCCCACGTTCCGCCACCCCACGTTCCCGCCCGCAAATACAGATGCCCCAGCCCCCAGCTCCAGCGGTCGTTCGGCGCAATGCTGATTTGATGGAACGACAAATTCAGATGACCGCCCAGAATGTCGTAGCGCAGTTGTTCTTCGAGCGTGAGCCAGTTGCGCGGGCGCAGGACGAACTGCGAGTAGAGGTCGTTCAAGGTGCGCTGGCCGTTGGCGCGATCCACTTGCGCGTTGTCCAGCCGGCAATCGAGCATCAGGTTCCAGTTCACCAATTCATCCAACTGGCCGTCGCGTTTGGTCTGCAAAACATTGCGCAGGCCGAAGCGGATGACATTCATCGTGTCAATGGAATCAATGCTGTTGTATTCGGAGAACGTGACGGGGTTCAGCAGCAGCGCCTGCATTTCGCTGTCGAATTGCGGAATGGTTTCGCGCGTCGTGGAGGGGCGCGGCACAAAGGTGTAGTTCACGGACGGCTCGATGATGTGGCGCAGGCCATCCACGTCAAAGAGCGAACTCTTCGCATCCGTCCACAGCGCGGAGGATTTGAAGGAGACGCCGATGCCGGTGTTGAAGACGGCGCGATTAATCTCGTCGTTGCGGTCGGCGGCGAAACTGCCCCGGTTGTAATAGGTGAACCGTCCGCCCACGCGCGGCTCGACGCGCAGCCAGTTGAAGAACATCCACGGCAGCGTGATCTGGTGGTAGGTGTCGGCACGCAACGCGGCGTTGGTGTAGAAACCGCGTTGCGTGGTGTAGAGACCGTTGGTGGAATTCGCTGCGTAGGCGCGCAGCCAGGCGAGGGAACTTTCGCTGTCGTAGTAGAGCGGCGTGTCGAGAATCTGCTGGCGATAGCCGGTGAGCTTCACGTCCGGCAGGCGCT
>JAYVQV010000113.1:0-2603 GCA_043776855.1 Limisphaerales bacterium
GGACAAAATTTTGCCACGCTCATGCACCTTGCCGATTACGAGGCGGGCGCGATCAACAGCCGCATCTGGACGCAGTCCGCGCAGTTCGAGGAGAAGCTCGCGGACTTGAGCGAGCACATGGAGAAAATCATCCAGATGTATCTGCGCAACGAATACGCGACCATCGCGGAATACAACGCGCAAGCCGGCAGCACGGCGGAGAAATACCACGTCCTCGTCATCGCGTCGTTCCCCGTGAATTTTACTGACACGGCGGCGAAGCGGTTGCGGAACATCGCCGCCAGCGGTGCGCGTTGCGGCGTGTTCACGCTCATTCACTGGGATCAGCGCAATGCCGCGCCGTCCGATTTTGTGCCGGATGAATTGCGGAAGAACAGCGTGTGCCTCGTGCGCGGCGAAAACGGATTTGAATTTTCCAACTGGCGTTCGCCGGGCGCGAAATTAATTTTTGACGAACCACCATCGGCGGAATTCGCCACGGACTTTTTGCATCGTGTCGGCGAACTTGGCCGGAATTCCAATCGCGTGGAAGTGCCGTTTGAAAGCGTCGCCCCGGTGGAAATGTGGCTGGAAGAAACGAGTGAAATTCTCCGCGTGCCGATTGGGCGAAGCGGCGCAACGAAATTTCAGAATCTCGAAATCGGCCAAGGCACGCGGCAACACGCGCTCATTGCGGGCAAAACCGGTTCCGGCAAATCCACGTTGTTTCACGTCATCATCACAAATCTTGCGTTGCGATGCAGCCCGGAACAGGTGGAATTTTATCTCGTGGATTTCAAGAAAGGCGTCGAGTTCAAATGCTACGGCACGCGCCGCCTGCCACACGCGCGCGTCGTCGCCATCGAGAGCGACCGCGAATTCGGCTTGAGCGTCTTGCAGCGCGTGGATGATGAATTGCGCCGTCGCGGCGACCTGTTCCGCAAAGTCGGCGCACAAGACTTGGCCGGTTACAAACGCGCGGTCAGTGGCACAGGCGTCTCGCCTGTGAGTTCCAAAGACGAAAGCAAAAATGCAAGTGCTGAAACACACAGGCAAGATGCCTGTGCCACTAATTCCATGCCACGCACGTTGCTGATGATTGATGAATTCCAAGAATTTTTCACCGAGGAAGACCGCATCTCGCAGGGCGCGGCAGTTTTGTTGGACAGAATTGTTCGTCAAGGCCGCGCGTTCGGCATCCATGTGTTGCTCGGCTCGCAGACGCTCGGCGGCGCTTATACGCTGGCGCGCGCGACGATTGGGCAGATGGTCATCCGCATCGCGCTCCAATGCAACGAGGCCGACGCCTACCTCATCATGGATCAGGATAATCCCGCGCCGCGATTGCTCTCGCGTCCGGGCGAAGGCATTTACAACGACGCGGCGGGCGCGATTGAAGGCAACGCGCCGTTTCAAGCCGTGTGGCTCTCGGACAAAACGCGCGACAGTTTTCTGACGAAAGTCCGTGAGCGCGCCGATCAAAGCGGTGACAAGTATCCCGGCCCGATTGTGTTTGAAGGCAACGCTCCGGCAGATGTGCGAGAAAATCATTTGTTGAACGCGCTGCTCAAAGTAGCGCAGGCGTCTCGCCTGCCCGGCGAGCGCGTCAGCGCGAGCGGTTCTGAAATGTTGCCAACCGCGGCCAACGCAGGCGAGACGCCTGCGCTACAATCCCGTATCTGGCTCGGCGCGCCGAATTCCATCAAGGGTCCGACCGAGGCGGTTTTCCGGCGGCAGAGCGGCAGCAACCTGCTCGTGGTCGGGCAGAGCGAGGAACGCACCGCGACAATTTTGTCCGTCGCAATCATCGCGCTGGCGGCGCAATTCCCGAAGCAAGCCGCGCGCTTCATCGTGCTGGATGGAACGCCGCCGGGATTTCCGCAGCGCGAATTTTTACAGCGCGTCATCCAGTCCGTGCCGCACGAAACGGTTCAGGCGAGCAATGCCAATCTTGCCGAAGTCATGGCTGGTCTGGCGGCGGAATTGAAACACCGCGCGGAAAATGAATCGTCTGCGCCGGAAATTTTTGTGTTGATCCAAGGCTTGCAGAATTTCAAGAAGCTACGGCAGGAAGATGAGTTCGGTTTTTCCAGCAGCAGCGGCGACGCGCCGACTCCCGCCGCCACGTTGTTGAGCCTCATCACCGAAGGCCCGGCGCGCGGCATCCACGTCATCGTCACCTGCGACACTTACAACAACGTCACGCGTCAGCTTGGACGCAAGGCGCTGGCGGAATTTGAAATGCGCGTGCTGTTCCAGATGAGCGCCGCCGATTCCGCGAGCCTGATTGACGCGCCGAACGCCGCGACGCTTGGCCTGAACCGCGCGGTGCTGTTCAACGAGCGTGAAGCCAGTCTGGAAACGTTCCGTCCCTATTCGCCGCCCGGCCAAGACTGGCTGGAGGAAGCGGCAAAGATGCTTGCCACAAAATAATTTCACCAAACTGACGGCACATGGAGTCCAGACTTTAATTCGGAGCGCGGGCTTCAACCCGCTTCAAGCTCCGACGGTTTCAAACTGCCGGAAATAATTCACCCGCTCCTCTTTTGAAAATTGAAGCGGCATAAATGCCGCGCTCCAATGCAAAGGCATCGCCGTCCGGCGTGTGGTGTCCTCATTTGCGG
>JAYVQV010000114.1:0-2600 GCA_043776855.1 Limisphaerales bacterium
GTTGATGATCGAGAACATGCACGACACGCCGTATCTGCGCGGGCGCGTCGGGCCGGAAATCGTCGCGGCGATGGCCATCATCGGGCGCGCGGTGAAGGCGGCGGCGCGGTTGCCGTGCGGCGTGCAGATTCTCGCGGGCGCGAATCTCGAAGCGATGGCGGTGGCGCACGCGGCGGGTTTGGATTTCATCCGCGCGGAGGGATTTGCCTTCGCGCATGTGGCGGACGAGGGATTCATCCAGTCATCGGCGGCGGAGTTGCTGCGCTTCCGTCGCAACATCGGCGCGGACGGCGTGCAGGTCTGGACGGACGTGAAGAAAAAGCACAGCTCGCACGCGATCACGGCGGACGTGGACATCGGCGAGACAGCGCACGCGGTGGAATTCATGCGCGGCGACGCGGTGATCGTGACCGGTCTCGTCACGGGCGACGCGCCGCAGGCCGCCGACGTGCTGGCGGTGAAAAAGAAAACGCATCTGCCGGTCTATCTCGGCTCCGGCGTGACGGCGGCGAACCTGGCGCAATTTTTTCCGGCGGCGGACGGCTTCATCGTCGGCTCGGAATTCAAACGCGGCGGTCATTGGGCGAACACGGTGGATGCGAAACGTGTTGAAAAATTCATGGCGGTGCATCGGCAGTTGAAGGCGTGATTTTCACGGAGCGCCGAGCACCTGCTCGGCGAGTTGATGTCATTGCTACCGACGAGCCGAGCGGGTGCTCGGCGTTCCAGCCAGCGTTGCAAATTGAGGTTTGAATTCTCCCGCGAAAGTTTTAAGTTGCGGCCAGAAGGAGAAATTTATGCGGAACATCCAACAGAAACTTTCCGTCGCTCGCGGCGAACAGCCTGCGGAACTGCTGTTCAAGAACGCCCGCGTCGTCAATGTCTTCAGCGGCGAAATCCATCGGTCGAACGTCGCCGTGGCGGACGGGCGCGTCATCGGCTTCGGCGATTATCAGGCGAAGCGTGTCGTGGATTTGAAAGGCGCGTATCTCGCGCCGAGCTTGATTGACGGGCATTTTCACGTTGAAAGCTCCATGCTCACCGCGCCAGAATTTGCGCGCGCGGTCGTGCCGCACGGCACGGGCGCGGTGGTGATTGACCCGCACGAATACGCGAACGTCCTCGGCCTCGACGGCATCCGCTACGTTTTGGAATCCACCAAAAATCTCGCCGTGGATTTTTTTATCATGCTGCCGAGCTGCGTTCCGGCAACGCATCTCGAAACCGCCGGCGCGAAGCTGACCGCCGACGATTTGAAATTGATGATCCACGACGAACGCATCGCGGGTGTCGCCGAGCTGATGAATTTCCCCGGCGTGTTTCTCGGCTTCAAAAGCGAGCTGGCAAAAATTGACGCCGGCAAGGGCAAGGCGATTGACGGCCACGCACCTGGCTTGCGTGGAAAAAATCTTAACGCTTACGCGCTCGCCGGCATTCGCTCTGACCACGAATCCGTTGAAGTCGAGGAAGCGCGTGAAAAACTCCGGCTGGGGATGCACATCCTGTTGCGCGAGGGCAGCACCGAGCGGAATCTCAAGCACCTGCTGCCGCTCATCAACGCGCACAACTCGCAGAACTGTTCCTTCGCCACGGACGACAAACTCGCGGGCGACTTGGTGAACGAAGGCCACATTGACCACGCCGTGCGCGTCGCCATTGCGGGCGGCGTGCCGCCGATTGCCGCACTGCAAATCGCGACCATCAACACCGCGCGGCACTACAATCTGCACAACCTTGGAGCGATTGCGCCGCGTTACTGGGCGGACTTCATCGTGTTTGATGATTTGAAAAATTTTCGCGTGCGCCAGACATGGAAAAAGGGCGTGCTCGTCGCGGAGAATGGAAAATATCTGGCAAAGAATCCGAAAAAAGTTTCACTCCCGCGCAGCACGATGAATCTGCGCTATTCACCGAAGGATTTTGTGGTGAAGATGCCGTCCGCAAAACCGCAACTCACAGGCAAGATGCCTGTGCCACTAAAAATCCGCGTCATTGAACTCATTCCCGACCAGATTGTGACGAAAGAATTGATTGCGTCGCCGAAAGTTTTGAATGGCGAAATTGTTGCCGACACGACGCGGGACATCTTGAAGATGGTCGTCGTTGAACGTCATCGCGCGACGGGCAATGTCGGCGTCGGCTTCGTGCGCGGGTTCAAATTGAAACACGGCGCAATCGGCTCGACCGTCGCGCACGACGCGCACAATGTTATCGTCGCTGGCACGAATGACGCGGACATTTTACGCGTGATTCTGGAACTGGAAAAACTGCGCGGCGGCCAGATCGCCGTGGTGGATGGAAAAGTGAAAGCCGAATTACCACTGCCGATTGCCGGTCTCGTCACCGACCAACCGCTGCCCAAGGCGATGGAGTTGATTGACGATTTGAACGCCGCCGCCCACGCGATGGGTTGCGACCTCGCCGCGCCGTTCATGGCGCTCTCATTTTTGGCGTTGTCTCCGATTCCCGCGTTGAAGCTGACCGATCAGGGATTGATTGATGCGACGAAGTTGCAGAAGACGAGTTTGTTTGTTTGAAAGTAGCAGCCGACGTGAGGAGGCTCAAAATAAACTCGGGAATCAGTTAGAGCCTCCTCACGT
>JAYVQV010000115.1:0-2599 GCA_043776855.1 Limisphaerales bacterium
TGCTCGTCGCGCACATGGATTTGGGCAAGGCGGCGGAATACGATTTGGACGGCAAGGAACTGTGGTCGCTGAACGTGCCGGGCATCTGGTCGGCCACGCCGCTGAAGAATGGAAATGTGCTGGTCGTCAGCAATCAAAAATTTGTGCGCGAGGTGAACCGCGCGGGCGAGACAGTCTGGGAATGGACAACCGCCGACGCGCCGGAATATAAATTTCACAACCTGCAGCTCGCCGTGCGGCTGCCGAACGGCAACACGATCATCAACGACTGGTTCAACCAATGGTCGGGCAAGGTGGACACGAACAATCTGCCCGTGCAGGCCATCGAAGTAACGCGGGACAAAAAAATCGTCTGGGCCTTGCGCGCGTGGACGCCGCCCGCCGATCTCGGCCCGGCGACGACCATCCAGATTCTCGACGAAAATTCCGCCGCCACGCCCGGTGCCATCCTGACACCCAAACCCGCCGCCACGCCGCGCATCAATGGGCCGAAAATTTTTGGCGTGCGGCCTGGCTCGCCGTTTCATTATTCAATTCCCGCGACGGGTGAACGCCCAATGATTTTTTCCGCCGATGATTTGCCGTCGGGGTTGCAATTGAATCCGACGAACGGTCGCATCGCTGGCGTGTTGAAAAGCCCCGGTGAATTCAAGGTTATCTTGCGCGCGAAAAATTCCCTCGGCGCGGCGGAGAAAATTTTTCGCATCGTCGTCGGCGAGGAGATTCAACTCACGCCGGCGATGGGTTGGAATAGTTACAACTGCTTCGGCGAACGCGTGACGCAGGATCTCGCATTGCGCGCCGCGCGACAAATCATCAAGCTCGGTCTCGATCAGCACGGCTGGAGTTATGTCAACATGGACGATGGCTGGGTCGGGCGGCAGCGCAACGAAACGACGCACGCGTTGCAGGCCGACTCGCAGCGCTTCACGGACATCAAGGGCATGGTGGATGAAATTCACGGCATGGGATTGAAGGCCGGACTTTACTCGACGCCGTGGACGCAGACTTACGGCGGCCGGCTCGGCGGCAGTTCAGAAAAACCCGATGGCAACTGGCCGCCCGTCGGCGTTCCCGGCGCGAAACATAACGCCAAGCAACTTCCGTTCGCCATCGGCAAATACCGTTTCACTTACGCGGACGCGCAGCAGTTCGCCGACTGGGGTTTTGATTATTTGAAATTGGATTGGGGTCCGGTGGAAGCGCCGGAGACGAAGGAAATGCACCAGGCCTTGCGCGTCACGCGCCGCGACATCGTGTTGAGCCTTTCCAACAATCATGTGAAAAAACTTCTGCCGATCATCGGCAATGTTTCGCCGTGGACGCAATCGTGGCGCACGACGACTGACATCAACGACAACTGGAAACGCGTCGCCACTGACATTGGTTTCGCACAAGACCCTTGGGCTGCGTCTGCGCGTCCCGGCCATTTCAATGACGCCGATATGCTCGTCGTCGGCCAGCTTGGCGGACGGATTCCCAGCCAGCTTCATCCGAGCAAGCTCACGCCCGACGAGCAATACACGCACATCAGTCTTTGGTGTCTGCTCGCGAGTCCGCTGCTCATGGGCTGCGATCTGGAAAAGATGGACGACTTCACGCTGGGCCTGCTCACGAACGACGAAGTGTTGGAAGTGGATCAAGATTCGCTCGGCAAACAAGCCGTGCAAGTCGGCGGCGCGGGCGACTTGAAAATTTACGCGAAGCTGCTTGATGACGGCTCGCTCGCCGTTGGATTGTTCAACACCGGCAAGGAAACCGCGACGGTCGCTGCGAACTGGGCGGATTTGAAAATCACCGGCAAACAAACCGTGCGTGATTTGTGGCGGCAAAAAGATTTGGGAATTTTTTCGGATAAATTTGAAGCGACGGTTGCCTCTCATGGCGTGCTGTTGGTGCGGATTTTCCCGTGAAATTATGAAACACCTTTTGAATTTAAGACTGTTGCCGCTGCTGGTTTTTGCCATTGCAGGCATGATTGTTTTCTCCGCTCCGGCGGCAACTCTCTCCGGTTCGACCGGCTCACACGATCCGTCGCGGATGATTTTATGTGGCGGAAAATACTACGTTTATTCGACCGGCGGCGGCATGAAATTCTCAACCGACGGCATCATCTGGACGAATGGCCCTTCGCCATTTCCGGCGGGCGAACCGGTGGCGGGAGGCCGCCCGCGACGGGGAACGCCGCCCGCGTCTGCCAAGGCCGTGCTGCCCGCCAATCAGGGCATCTGGGCGCCCGACGTGATTTTTTACAACCACCAATACTATCTCTATTATTCGGTCGCCGCTGCCAAAGGCATTGACAAGTGCGGAATCGGCCTGTTGACCAGCCCCACGCTCGACCCGGCGGCTCCCGATTACAAATGGACGGATGTGGGCATGGTGATTGTCACCGATGACAAAGCCGAAAAAAAATCCGCGATTGATCCCGGCCCGTTTGTGGATGCCAAGGGGAATCTCTGGTTGACGTGGGGTTCCGGCTACGGCAACGGGGCCACTTGGAACGACCCCACGATCATCGTTTCCAAATTGGATAATGCGACCGGCCTGCGCAGCACCACCGATACAAATTATTATCCGGTCGCTCCCGGTCACATTG
>JAYVQV010000116.1:0-2588 GCA_043776855.1 Limisphaerales bacterium
CCGCACGCGCTCTCGAACCGTTCCATCATCCTGCCGCTCTCCGCGACGATTCGCGTGAAAGCCATCAACCCGCAGCCCGCCGCGTTCTTGAATGCCGACGGCCAGATTGTCGGCGAACTGAACGCGAGCGATGAAATCACCATCCGCCGCAGCCGTCATTCCGTGCGGCTCATGCGGCTCGCGCACGGCTCCTTCCTCGAAGCCATGCGCCGCAAACTGCACTGGCGCGGAACGTATCTCTGAAAAGCTGAAAGCAGAAATATGAAATTTGAAATAACATTTCCGCGTTTTTGTTTTTGGATTTCAACTTTCAACTTTCAACTTTCAATTTCCTAAAAATGGTCCGCCTCAAAGACATTGCCGCTATCTGCAAAGTTTCCGTGATGACCGTCTCCAAGGCGTTGCGGGACGAACCGGATGTTTCCGAAGCCACGCGCGCCAAGATCAAGGCGCTCGCCGCGCAGATGGGCTACGTCCCGAATTGCAGCGCGCAGGGACTCCGCACGAACACCACCAAGCTGCTCGGCCTGGTCATTCCCGCGACGACGAATCCGCTTTATGCGCGCATGGTGCTGGCGATTGAAGAGCGCGCGTTTGAACTCGGCTACGACTTGCTCATCGCCCATACCTTGAACAAACCGGAGCGCGAAGACCTCGTGCTGCGCCGTCTGCTTTCGCGGCGCGTGGATGGACTGTTCATCACGCCCGTGTATCGGTTCGAGGCGGAGGCGCGGATTTATAAGGAGATCGCCACGCGGAAAATTCCCACCGTGCTGCTCGGTCCGCCCGCGCCGTTCTGCAAAAATTTCCCCGGCGTGGAGATTGAGGAACAACTCGCCAGCTATCACGTCACGAAACATCTCATTGGCCTGGGCCACAAAAAAATCGCCTACTTCACCGGGCCGGTCGCCGCGCCGTGGGCGCACGAACGCTTTGAGGGCTACCGGCGCGCGCTGCGCGAGGCGGGCATCGCGCCGGATGACCAGTTTGTTTTTCAATCCGGCACCACCATCGAAGACGGCGTGAACACCGCGCTGGAAATGTTGAATGAAAATTGCCAGCCCACCGCCATCCAGACCGTGAGCGACCTGGTGGCGATCGGTGCGGCGGAAACGTTGTTGCAACAGGGCGTCAAAATTCCTGAAGACATTTCCATCGCGGGCTTTGGAAATATTCTCGTGTCGGAGCATTTCCGTGTGCCGCTCACCACCGTGCGCCAGCCGAAGCTGCGGCTCGGCCTCGCGGCGGTGGACAGCCTGATGGCGCTCATCCGGGGCGAAACCGTCGTGACCAAGCGCCTCGCGGCGGAAGTCATCGAACGCCAAAGCACCGCCGCGCCGAAAGGGTGAACTTCAAAAAACCTAGTCGCTGGTGATGATTGGCGTGGACGAGCGGCGCGGCAGCGTCTTGGAGTGCGGCAGTCCTCTGCCGCTTTTCGCTGCGAGGCTGGCGATACCAAAGCGGCAGAGGACTGCCGCACTCCAAGACCTTGCGGAAATTTCTGATCGGCTGGCAAAGATAGGGCGGCAGTTTATTGAAGCGCTCCGAAACGTTGGAAGACCTAAAACGAAAGCGCCGGAACATTTTTTGTTCCGGCGTTTTTGCTGAAGGCGGTTGGGATAAAAACTAGGGCGAAAGCTCGCGGCCTATCTCGGTGTTAGGCATCATGGCTCAATCCTCCGATTTTGGATAAAAAAAGTCGGTGATCTTCGGTGCAAATCCCAAAAGACAACCGGCCACAACCAGCGGCCAAACGCAATTGAGAATCATCCAATTCGCGTTTGCGGTGCTGCCAAAAATCCCGGCAAAAAGCGTCGGGAAAAAGAGCAAGCCGTGATAGAGAAAAACCAGTCCGAGAAGTCGGACTGCCAGCTTGAATAGGTTTCTTGGTGTCATGTTTTGTTTGTGAATGATGCCTAAAAGTAAATGTGTTGCGCGGTGCGCAGCCTATCTCGTGTCATGCTGCGACTCTATTCTGGACGCAAGTAGCTGTCCAACATCTTTTTCGTTTTCAAAATGAACCGGGTGCATCTCGACACTGTCCTTCACCTTGCCGGTGAACGGTTCGTTCTCGTTCTCGTTCTCGAATTCAAAATACCAAGCGAGGATGAGGACGAGAACGAGGATGAGGAGGATTGCCCAAGAACAGTATCAAGCTGCACCCGTTTCATGCGTGTTCAAACTTGATACTTGAAACCTGAAACCCGAGACTCCGCCGATGCAGTTGCCTGCGGACTATCACATGCACACGCCGCTCTGCCGCCACGCGGCGGGTGAGCCGGTGGATTACGCCCGCCGCGCCGTGGAATCCGACCTGCCGGAAATTGGTTTCTCGGACCATTCGCCGATGCCGCGCGATGACTTTGACAACTGGCGGATGTTCGACCGGCAGTTAGATGAATACGTCGCGAAAGTTCAACTCGCGCAAAAAGAATTTCCACAACTCTCCATCAAGCTCGCGTTGGAAGTGGATTATCTGCCCGGCCATGAGGATTGGATTCGCAAACTGGCGGCGCGGCATCCGTGGGATTATTTCATCGGCAGCGTGCATTACATTTCCGAGTCGTTCGACATTGATAATCCGGCGA
>JAYVQV010000117.1:0-2578 GCA_043776855.1 Limisphaerales bacterium
CGTGAACACCACGGACTCCGCCGTGCAAATCATCCACAAGCCGACGGGCATGATCGTCCGCTGCGCCGACCAGCGTTCGCAGCAGAAAAACAAAGTCCAAGCGATGACCGTGTTGCGCTCGCGTTTGTTGAAAATAAAAATCGCCGAGGAAGACGCGAAATACGCCGCGTTCCGCAAAGACCAGGTCGGCACCGGCGAGCGCAGCGAAAAAATCCGCACCTACAATTTTCCGCAGAACCGCGTGACGGATCATCGCATCGAAGTCACGCTCTACAATCTTTCCAACTTCATTGACGGCGACCTCGACGGGCTGATCACCCCGCTGATGACGAATGACATGGAAGAGAAACTGGCCGCACTACAAATATGAATCTAAATTTACCGCCCCACATCAAGGGACTCGTTTTCGACTGTGACGGCACGCTCGCCGACACCATGCCGCTGCACTGGCGCGCGTGGCAGATGATCACGCTGCGGCACGAATTGAATTTTCCCGAAGATCGTTTTTACGCGCTCGGTGGCGTTCCGTCGCGCGACATCTTGAAAATGCTCGCCGACGAGCAGCATCGTCCGCTCGACCACATCGCCGTGGCGCATGAAAAGGAAAACGTCTATCTGCCGCTCATGGGCGAAGTGGAGCCCATCCACGCCGTCGTGGACATTGCCAAGGCGAACTACGGAAAAATCCCGATGGCCGTCGCGTCCGGCGGCACGCAACCGATTGTCGTGCAGGTTTTGGAACACCTGAAAATCCGCCATCTGTTTGACGCGGTGGTGACCAGTGAAATGGTGGTGAACCAGAAACCGGCGCCGGATATTTTTCTCGAAGCCGCGCGCCGGATCGGCGTGGATCCAAAATTTTGCCGTGGCTTTGAAGATACGGATTTGGGTATGCAAGCCATCCGCTCCGCTGGCATGGATGCCGTGGATGTGCGCCATTTGCGCGGGTGAAGTTTCAAGGTGGAGTTTTTCAAGGTGGAGTTTTTCGCGCTGCGAAAAACCCGTCGCCGATCCCGCGACAGCGGGAGTCAGGCGACGGAATCTTCCATGTGCCTGAGCCGAATCCATGCAGTTGAAAACACCGGACAAACGCAGAGGCGCGGAGAACGCAGAGAGCCGCAGAGATTTTTAGAAGCAAGATTAACCCACTGATACCAACTACCTTTGAAGTTCGGTAAAACCCGTTGCGTCATGGACTGCGGTGGCAAGGCGCAGCCGCGACACCGCTTTCGAGCGGGCGGCAGTTGTCCGAAAGTTCGTGTGTTCTCCGCGCGGGTGAAAGCGGCGTGGCGCTCCCGCCTTCGCTGCGCTACGGCGCGGCAAGTCGCTTCCCGCCGCAGTCCAAGACGCGCACCGACTGCCCAGCACCTTCAACCAATGGTCGCCGTAGATTTTACCGGATTTCATCTGTAGTTGGTATGACTGATGCCTGGAATCATCCGATGGTTTTCTCTGCGAACCTCTGCGTTCTCTGCGCCTCCGCGTTTTTTGGATTGTTTTTAACGGAAGGGTTTTGGCTGAGAGCCGGTCTGAAAATGTTGGTTTTGGATTCGTCCTCGTGCTCGTGCTCGTCCTCGATTTTTCGGTGGTTGCGAGGACGAGGAGGAGGAGGAGTGGAGGCTTCTGCTTTTTTCAAACACGCTCTGAAACTTGCCACGCCACAAAGTGACCGCTGCGCAGCCAAGCCAAGTCGCAGCGCGACCTGGCCCACCAGCCTCACCGCTTTCTCCACGCGCTCGACAAAACATTTTCGCCGCCCCATCCTGACCGCATGGCATTTGAACCGGAATCGTCGTCGCCGCTGGATTCGCTCTGGCAGGAATACTCCCGCGTCTTCCGCGATTGGGACGACCTCACGCTCGCGCGCTGGCAGGCGCAGACGCTCGGCCAGCTCGAAGGCCGCGCGTGGCGGCTCTCGCATCCGCTCGTCGGCGCGTATCGGCTCGCCGCCAAAATCGGCCACGACCGCGGCATCTGGCACAAGCGCATGGCCACCGCGCCCGCCGCTTACGGAGAGTCGCCTTGCTGCCGCGCACCATTTCTCCCGCTGCTCACGCGCGACATCAAGACCGAAGGACTCATTTGCCAGCATTGCAACGAAGTTTTATTGCCGTTCGATGAAATTCCCGTCGAGTATCGCGAAGCCTTGCAAGTCTGGGCGGAACAATACGAACCCGTCCACGCCGTCGCGCACTGGGATGACCGTCAGCGCCGCAAGTCCGGCAACTACGATGATGCGTTCGAGAACGCCGCGCTCTCCGCCGAAAAACTGCTCGCCTTCAGCGGCAAAAATCTCGCCACCAAGCTGCTTGATTCCTATGCCGCCGTGATCTGGGAAGATCAGGATGAATGTCTGGAAGTCCGGCCGGAAGATGTGCTGCTTTGAGTTGGAAGATGCAAAAGTTTTTAGAGCGGTTCCACAAATTATGTAGCGTAGCCGGCGTGTAAAAAGAAGCCGTGGCAGTCGGCGGGGGTGATGGCGCGTTGACTCAAATTAAAAGACACCGAAGGGAAAGTGCTGAGTGGGATAAAAAGAGGTCGTTGACTCATGGAAAAAAGACACCGGCATAACGGCGTC
>JAYVQV010000118.1:0-2572 GCA_043776855.1 Limisphaerales bacterium
CGCGCGAATTTCGGCGATGAAAAAATGCGGCAGCTTTTGGAATGGAATAACACCCCGCCGAAAACATTCGCCCGCGCGAACGCCCTAAAATTTCGTAGCCGCCGACGTGAGGAGGCTCTAACTAAACCGGCAATTGATTTGAGCCTCCTCACGTCAGCCGCGAACGAAGAATTGAATGACCCCGGCGACCTCCTCCTCCGCTGGCGCGAGGAAGGTGTTGAATTCGATTCCGTCACCCGCGACTGGACTGGGGAGAATCTGGCGTTTGAATTGAAATCACATCCGCCGCTGAATTCCCTCGGCAGCCTGCGCGACGGCTGGTTTTACATTCAAGACCCCAGCACACTCCTCGCCCCCGCCCTGCTCGACCCGCAGCCCGGCGAAACCATTTTAGACCTGTGCGCCGCGCCCGGCGGCAAGACCACCTTCCTCGCGCAACTGATGCACAACGAAGGAAAAATTATCGCAGAAGATTTATTCCCTGACCGACTGAAATTAATTTCCGAAAACTGCCGACGCCTCGGAGTAAAGTGTGTCGCCGTCAAAGTTAGTGAAGAAGTCCGCCCTCACCCTGACCCTCTCCCCCAAGAGAGGGAACAGCCAATGGGCACGTCTGGCTTCTCGACAACCACCGTTGCAAACCCAGCGCAAGATTTTGCCAAAACGCAGCGAGCGGTTCCCCCTCTCCCCGGGGGAGAGGGCCGGGGTGAGGGCGGACAATCTTACCACAAATTATTCGACCGTATCCTCGTGGACGCCCCCTGCTCCAACACCGGCGTGCTCCGCCGCCGCGTGGACTTGCGCTGGCGGATCACGGCGGAAGAAATTTTGCGCCTGCAAAAAACGCAGCTCGATTTGCTCAATCAGGCCGCGACAAAACTAAAACCCGGCGGCACACTTCTCTACAGCACTTGCAGTCTGGAGCCGGAAGAAAACTCTGAAGTCGTGAAACAATTTCTCGCCACACAACCCAATTTCAAATTGGAAACCGAACGCCAGTTGCTCCCCTTCACCGACAACGTGGACGGCGCTTACGTTGCGAAACTGAAATCCAGTTAGCCGCTTACCTGCGTGGTGGGTTTTGTCGCGCTGCGACAAACTATGACTGCGCAGCAGGCAGTCTTCTCCCTCTCCCCTCGGAGGGGAGAGGGCCGGGGTGAGGGGTGGCATCACGAAAGACGTGGGTAAATTGGGGAGCTGCTCGCAGGTAGCCCACCCCTCATCCTCAATCCTTCTCCCCTCCGAGGGGAGAAGGAGGCCGCCGCCTGACTCCCGCGGTCGCGGGATCGGCGGCGGGTTTTTCGCAGCGCGAAAAACACCACCTCAAAAAATTCTTCACGGTTGAAATCCCTTTCCGTTGCGGGCAATCTCGTCGCGTGACGCACATCGCCCAAGCCCGAAAAGTTTTCGACATCGAACTCGCCGCGCTCAAAGCCGTCCGCGCGCTGCTGGATTCCTCCTTTGATGTCGCGGTGGAAACATTGGTGGAAACGCTGAAGCAGCGCGGCAAAATCGTCATCGTCGGCATCGGCAAGTCCGGCAACGTCGGCTCCAAGATTGCCGCCACGCTCACCAGCACCGGCTCCACCGCCGTCGTCCTGAACAGCGTAGACGCGCTCCACGGCGATCTCGGAATCATCAATGACGGCGATGTGATTCTCGCCTTGAGCTATTCCGGCGAGTCGGAGGAACTTTTGAATTTGCTGCCCGCGCTCAAAAGATTTTCCGTTAAAATCATTTCCTTCACCGGCAATGTGAAATCGTCGCTCGCGAAGCACAGCGACGTTTCGCTCAACGTGAAAGTGCCGAAGGAAGCCTGCCCCTTCAACCTCGCGCCGACGAGCAGCACCACCGCGATGCTTGTGATGGGCGATGCCCTCGCCATGTCCGTGCTCGAAGCGCGCGGCTTCACGCAAAAAGATTTTGCCAAGCATCATCCCAGCGGCGCGATTGGCCGCGCGCTGCTGCTAAAAGTCGGCGACATCATGCGCAGCGGTTTCCGCAATGCCGTTGCGCCGGAAACTTTGACCGTCAAGGAGGCGCTGTTCGTGATGACGCAGGCGCGCTCCGGCAGCCTCGCCGTCGTGGACGCGCGCGGCAAACTTGTCGGGGTTTTTACCGATGGTGATTTCCGCCGTCACATGGCGTCGGATGAAAATCCCCTGGCGCAGACCCTGAAAAAAGTCATGACGCGCAAACCCATCTGCATTCGTGATGACGCGCTGGCAGTCGAGGCGTTGAAGATTTTCAACGAACGGAACATTGACGACTTGATTGTCGTGAACGCCAAAAAAGAACCCGTCGGCTTGGTGGATTCACAGGATTTGCCGAAGCTGAAAATCATGTAGCTGCGCCTCGTCAGAGCGCGCCAATTAAAAATGAGAAACACGATTCCGCTCCTCGGCCTGCTGCTCGGACTTTCCGCCTGCACCACCATCCCTAAAAACTTTCCCGCCATGAAACCCGGACAATCCGCCCAGAAATTTTCCCTCGAACGCAAACAGGTTCTGGCCGCCGATTACCTTTTACATTTGCCGGAGGATTACGCCGTGGACCAAGCGAAGAAGTGGCC
>JAYVQV010000119.1:0-2570 GCA_043776855.1 Limisphaerales bacterium
AAGGTGGAAAAATTTCTCGGCCTGATGAATTCCTTCGGCGTGCAGGAAATCACGCGCACCGGGCAGGTCGCCTTGCCGAGGAAATAAAATTTGAATAGCGGCGCAAAGCCGTTAGCTTTCAGCCATGAGCGCAACCGTTCAGTTTTTGACGAATGAAAAAGGGCGGAAGACCGCCGTCGTGCTGCCGATTGAAGACTACGAAAAACTGCGCGAGGACATGGACGACCTGGCCGTGATTGCCGAGCGGCGCAACGAAGAAACGATTCCCCACGCCGACTTCAAAAAAGGGTTGAAGCGCAATGGCCTTTCGCATTGAGTGGAAAAAATCCACGCGCAAAGATTTACGCAAGCTGCCTGCCAGCATTGCGAATCGGATTGTTGGGGCGGTTGAAGATTTGGCGGAAAATCCTTTTCCTCACGGCGTCGAAAAATTGAGCGGCTCGGAACACGCCTATCGCATCCGCCTCGGCGACTACCGGATTGTTTATGAAGTCGTCGCAGAATTGAAGCTGGTTGAAGTCCAGCGCGTGCGCCATCGCAAAGATGTTTATCGGTTTTAATTTGAGCGTCACTTCAGATTGCGGTAAAGATAAACCGTGATGAAAAAAATCACCGCCCTCACAGTTCTGGAAAACTACCGCGTCGCCTTGCGCTTCAACGACGGCGCGGCCGGTGAACTGGATTTTTCTTCCAAGCCTCGCACCGGCGTTTTTGCCTTCTGGAACAGCTACGAAAATTTCCGCACGGCGCGCATTGGTGATGCGGGTGAATTGCTCTGGAACGACCAGATTGATTTTTGTGCCGACTCGCTCTGGCTGCAAGTGACCGGCCAGAAACCGGAAGTGTTGTTGGAGCAAAACCAACTCGCTCATGCCTGAAATCAGCCGCTTCCTCGGGATTTCGATTCGGATGTATCGGGACGAACATCTGCCGCCGCACTTTCACGCGATCTACAACGAGTTCGACGCGCAAATTTCCATCCGCCATCCCGCCATCATGAACGGCAAACTGCCGCCGCGTGTGCTTGGCTATGTGATTGAATGGGCGACGCTCCACGAAAACGAACTGGCGCACTGTTGGGACGCCGCCCGCACCGACCAGCCGATTGAGAAGATTGAGCCGTTGATTTGAAATGAATAACACTTACATCGCAATTTTAAGTGCAGCTTCAGCTTTGCTGGGAACAATAATTGGCGGAATCATAAGTTATTTTACGACACGTTACACAGTTACAAATCAACACCGGCATGATCAACGAACTCGCGAAATTGAAAAACGCGAGTCTCTCTATTCAGATTTTTTAGCTGAAGTAACTCGCCTGGGTTTGTTAGCGATTGAGAAAAAACCTAATGAGGCCAGTGATTTTTCGCGGCTGGCGGCTCTGCAAGCTCGAATCAAACTTTTAGCTTCGAGTGAAGTAGCCTCGGCAGCGGGAACAATGACAGCCTTCACAGTAAAAAAATTTTCTAACCCAAAAGAAATTATCGGTGATGCGCAAAGCAAAAAGGAAGCAGAAGAATCACCATTAAAATTTATTGAACTTGCAAAGAAAGAACTGGAAGGGCTGAAACGGAAGACTTGAGCATTACAGAATTTGTAAATTGACCGGATTCTTTCGCATTGTTACGCTTCTCACTCGTCTAAATAATTTATGGCAAAAGTCTATACCGACAAAGACGCCGATCTCGGCGTGTTCAAAAACAAAACGCTGGCGATCCTCGGCTTCGGCTCGCAGGGTCACGCGCACGCGCTCAACCTCAAAGACAGCGGCCTCAAGGTCATCATCGGCCTTTACGAAGGCAGCAAGTCTATTCCGGTCGCGAAGGAAAAAGGTTTCAAGGTCGTCACGACTGCGGAAGCCGTGAAGCTGGCCGACGTCATCATGGTCGCGCTGCCCGACACCAAGCAGGCCGCCTGCTACAAAAAGGACATTGAGCCGAATCTGACCAAGGGCAAGACGCTCGTGTTCAGCCACGGTTTCTCCATTCATTTCAAAACGATTGTTCCGCCGAAGAACATCAACGTCATCATGGTTGCGCCGAAAGGTCCCGGCCACACCGTTCGCCGCCAATACACCGAAGGCAAGGGCGTTCCCTCGCTCATCGCCGTTTATCAAAACCCCGGCAAAGACGCGAAGAAGATCGCGCTCGCCTGGGCCAAAGGCATCGGCGGCACGCGCGCCGGCGTTCTTGAAACTGATTTCAAGGAAGAGACTGAAACCGATTTGTTCGGCGAACAGACCGTGCTCTGCGGCGGCGCGAGCGCGCTGGTGCAGGCGGGTTTTGAAGTGCTGGTCGAAGCCGGTTACTCGCCGGAGATGGCTTACTTCGAGTGCTTGCATGAATTGAAACTCATCGCCGACTTGATGAACGAAGCGGGCATCAGCGGTATGCGCTTCTCGATTTCCGAAACCGCCAAGTGGGGCGATGTCCATGTCGGCCCGAAGATCATTGATGCCAGCGTGAAGAAACGCATGGCGGCGGCGTTGAAGGATATTCAGAACGGCAAGTTCGCCAAGGACTGGATCAACGAATACAAAGGCGGCTACAAACGCTACAACGCGCTGCTCA